>DAOOVO010000155.1:0-6566 GCA_035370245.1 Pseudobacteroides sp. | reverse complement strand
ATTTAAAAAACAGAGGAGTAAAGGATGTTTTAATCTTTTGTGTTGATGGCCTTACTGATCCTGAGCGGTTTTTAATAAATTTGCCGCTCCGGCTTTATTGTTGTTGCCAGGTCCGCTGCTCCAAAATGTACATTCATTCAAATCAATTCTCTCATCGGGATAATTGCCGTAAACCATGGCACCGATTCGACCGTTTCCTAATGGAAGTGCCTTATAAAAAGATTCGTTGTTATCATAGGCATTACCAGAAAAATTTGTTCCGGCCATGCTGTTGTACCATAATATCAGATCATTATCGGAAGCAGCAGCAAAGGATTCCAAACTGTTAGAAGGACTGTTGGAAGTTCTGTTAATAGACAAATTCCAATTCATCGCCAAGACACATGCCAGAAAAATCGCTCCATATTTCTTAAAATTCATTTTACCATGCTTCATTTGCAACACTCCAATCGAAATACATTTTGTTCTTTTTATAGAATCCTTCCAAACTTTGCTGCAATCATAACTATATCCGCCATGTTTATAGCTCCGTCACTGTTTAAGTCATATGATTCAACAAATTTGGCATCACCCTGAACCGTACCGAAAGCACTTGCTATGAGTATCACATCCGCCATGTTTACCACACCGTTTTGGTCCACATCAACACTTTTCACTGATGCAGGAGTTGGCGTAGGTGCAAGAACCGCTGCACCAAACTTCCACCAATTGATATTAAACAAGTATCCGCTGCCTCCGGTAAATTTCAAGTAAAGATCATGTTTACCGCTTACCCCGCTAACATCACATGTTGCATTAACCCAGCTCTGCCATTCTCCGTTTGGAACAACCTGACAAACGCCTATCAATGGGCCGTTAATATTGTCAAGTCTTATCTCAATATTGCCTCCGCCGCCGGCACTGGCCACTCTTGCCTGGAAGCTTTCTGCACCGATGCCAAAATCAATGTTTTTGTAGACAACATAATCTCCATCCTCGATATATGCTACATCCTGACCGCCTTCACTACAGTTTTCCAACTGTATTCCGAATTGGCTGTCAAAATCTTCCGCTTCGATTTGTTCAAAGGCCGAACGCGGACCGGAAGTAGGTGTTGGTATAACACCTGAAGGTGGCGGTGTCGCCGAACCCGAAACCCTTAACTTTGCATTGGATTCACCGATTATTACTCCTTTTGAATTGACAACAAACAATTTATATGTACCGGCAGTATAAGGAGCAGAAATAGATGTGGCATCACCTGCTGCTTTTGTCATTGTTGCTCCTTCAACAAAATCGGTAGTTCCGGCCGGGGCAAACCATACAGTATTCGAAGGGTCTCCACTGCTTCTTATATTTATATTGGTTCCCGCTGAGGCAGCACAGCTTGCAGGGAATACATAATCCTGCACTGAAAGCAAACTATCCGGTATAATATGTCTATATTCTTCCTTAATTCCTGAATTCAAACATATATTGTACTGTGCCAAAGGCCATACGGCATCTGAAACTACAATAGGCGGATCAATTTTACTGTTTGGTGGATTGATCCCCATTTTATTGACTGTCGCATATGTCCTTAGTATTGTTAAATCATGCTTTTGTCCAAAATCCTCGCAGTTGATGGTATACTTAACTCCCGGGTCAATATCGAGAACATTGTCATTTTCAATGATATACGCAGTTCCTTCATCGTTATGGAGCCCGTAAGTCGGACCGTATGTTGCAGGAGGAATACCCCTTACATAATTTTCATTAATGTTGGTGATAGGCATTTGTCCAATGGTATATATTGCCCCGCTGTCATGTAGTCTAGTCAGTGTATCGATAATCCTGTTATAACTTATTGTGTTGTTCTTGCATGTTGTAGAATCAAGGAAATTACACCATCCCCATCCTAAATGTATACCGTTATAGGCAGTGGATTGAACATGATTATATGTAATTTCAACCGTATCTCCAAAGTACACCGTTATGGCTGCACACCCTCCAAATCCTGGAGCAGTACTGGTGTCGTACAGCATATTGTTGGAAATGGCAATACTCTTACAAACTCCTTCTACACCGATAGGATATTTTGCTCTATTTCCGCCGTCTCCGATATAAACATGCTGAGGATGTCCCACCGTTATACCGCTTGATGTTATGTCAGTTATGTAATTGCCAATAATACTGGAATTGATTACATCATTTGCCATATTGATACCGTCACTGCCGCTGTGCTTTATTACGTTTCTTATAAAGTTAATGGAATCAGCGTTACTTACGTTGATCATTCCCGGTAATGTATCTACAAGATCATATTTCGTATTGTGCCAATTATCATTATAAAAAGCTATAAACGCTTGTGCAGCCTGGCATGTTGTCTTACCGCGTGAACCCCCAACATTTACAAGATTATAATCTGTATTTGCAAATGTAATGCCCTGGAATGTTATATTCTTAACCCTGTTTGCAGTTGATGTTCCTGCAATATCTATGAGCTTCTCCACCACAGGAGCTTGAACATCGGCTGTTTCCATGTTCTCACCCGGGCGGATGTAATAATAAAGTGTTTTGGTGGTCTTATCAAAATAGAATTGTCCTGGAGAATTTAAAAATTCAAATGCATTATAAATGGTATGTGTACCGGAAGGAACAAAAGCCGCACCCCATCCGGGAGTCTGTGCTATAGCACCATATGGCTGCTGCAGCAGAAGCACCCTGCTATCACCGTCTGTGATTACATCTCTTGTACAGACTATATTCTCGTTCCAGGTAGTACCGTTCACTATTTCAAGATCATCCTTATTACTGGCAATTGCCGGTACATCCCATATGCTGTACTTAACGCCATCACTCTTGCTGCCGCTTGTCCAAGCCCAGCTTGCTTGTCCTGCAGTTATCGAATAAGTACCGTAACCGCCCCTTGCAGTGACTGTCTTTTTTGTCATGGATGCTCTTTTATCATTTACATAAAGATTTCTCAATTTTGTAGATCGGTTTAAAGGTGCCTTGTATATATTACCGCTGTGTTGAGTCCATCCTGTAACCTTTGTTGCACCATTTAATACAGGTGTCTCATCTTGATATGCCTGATAATATATTCTGTACCCGTTTGTTCCTGAATCCTGCGGTCCAAACGTGATGGTACTGGTAATATTGTAGACACCGCCTCTAAGATATATGTATATATCTCCTGTCATGTTATTGTTTAATGTCCTCACCACATCTCGTGCTTTAGTGATGGTCTTAAAAGGCTCGTTTAAAGTTCCCGGATTATTGTCGTCACCTGTAGGCGATACATAGAAAGTCGCTTGGGTAGCAGCTTTCACGGTATGCATGAATGCGGGATTGATTGGAAAGACAGAAACCAAAAACAGCATAATTGTAAGAAATAGCACACATCTCTTAATTGATGCTTTTTTCAAGATAATTCCCCCTTCAGATAAATTTCCTCTCTAAATAAGTATTCTTCTACTTTCATATACATTTGACATATCCATCAATAGATGAAACCATCAAATATTTCCTTTCATAATACCTATTCGTAAAATCTTTACTGTTTAAACTAGGTATTCAAAAAATAATTTTACACATAAAAAAGACAGGCATCCAATTATAAGAAGGGATTGGATGCCTGTCATTATAAGAAAATTTATATTTTACTATTAATAGTAATTATTTTAAATAATAGCAATTATTTTGAGTTGTCAAATACCATTTAGTCTATGCCAAATATATAAATTAATACATTGTGTTAAACTTTTGAGCAATGATTATAACATCAGCCATATTTATTACACCATCATTGTTCAAGTCGTATTTCCTATCATACTTTGGATCTCCAACAACTTTATTAAATCTAGATGCTAAATCAATTACATCAGCCATATTGATAACTCTATCTCCATTAAAATCTCCTATTGCTGCAGGATTAGTAGTAGGAGTAGGAGTATTTGGCCTTGTTGGAGTTGGAGTATTTGTAGGCGTATGAGTAGGTGTATTTGACCTTGTAGGTGTAGGTGTACTTAATGGAGTATACCCTTCCGCTGAATATCTAACATACTCATAATATGCACTTAACGGTGTCCTTCCGTCATATGGACCAAGCCATTCATCAACAGTAATTCCCGGCCAAATATTCATCATTATTTTTCCAGGTGTCCTAGGAATTTCCTGATAACTTTGGTATACTTTTTTTCCATCTACATAATAGGTAATTGAATTTGGCTGCCAGTCAAATCCATAAACGTGAAAATCCTGTGAAGCATCAAATCCAAGGTAGTACATGTACTCATGTCCACCTTTGCCGTTTGTATACCAGTTAAATTGGGCTCTATATGTATCTTTACCCAAAATTTCAATATCAATTTCATCCCATGGATTGCCGTCTGAAGGTCCGGTATAAGTAAAGAATGACGAAACAATACCTGTATTTTTTGCAGCCTTCATTTTTACTTCGTAGTATCCATACCCATAGAAGTTAGTAGTACGGTACTCCCCGCCTTTATACGGATACCCCGATCCGGTATTGTCCCTGTCCAGTGTCAGAATCATTTTGCTGTCAGCAAAAGATACCTGTGACGGCAAGAAAATACAGTTAAAAGGAGAACCGTTAGGTCCTGTACGGTATTCCCAATTTGAGTTATGAGAATTAAATTCTTCATAAAAACTTGATCCCGCAGCAAATGCATCATTAGCAACAAAAAGCTGTAAAGGAATCATGCTTAACGTTATTACAAAAATAATCGCAATTAAAATAAACCTTTTCAATAAAAAAACCCCCTTTTCAAAAAAAAAGAAATATAAAAGAGCTGTAAGTTCGGTATCAAATTCCAAACATAATAGCTTCTATTTATATTCTAAATTATTTGTATATGCAATATAAATATTTAATAATTTTGATTTATATCTATTTTTTTTGAATAGGAACAATATTTTTTCCCTGATTCTCAGTAAAATACTGACCGGGTGATATACCTTCATACTTTTTAAATATACGAATAAATGTGTTTACATTGTTGCAGCCAACCTTTTCGGCAACTTCATTTATTTTTAAATTGCTGCTTTGCAAAAGCTCCTTCGATACTTTTACTCTGTATGAATTTAGATAATCTTTAAAATTATGGCCTGTATAATATTTAAATAATGTACTAAAATATGCCGATGTCATATTAAAATACTCCGATATTTCATCTAGAGAAATATCCCTTGAGAAGTTTGCTTGGATATACTCAGTCATCTTATTTGCCATATTTTTCTCAAATTTGTTATCTTTAATTATATCCTTAGCATAATCTATAGCCATTTCCATACTCATCCGGTTACCTTCACACCAGGCCTTGTCAAAATCTTTTTCATCCATAATATTTTTCAACTCGGTACTGCGTGCAGCATATTCTGAAATATCCTTTATCGATACAAGCTTTCTTACTACATTTAAAAGCCTGTCCGCTGCTCCAAAAAGTCGGGCAGCCCTATCCAATTTTTCCAGCTTTGATGAAACTGCTGCAAGCCCACCAAATATCAGAAAAACAAACATGATAGTGTTCTCCTTGCTGTCATAAAAAACATTCAATCCTTTAAGATAAAGCTCCTCAGCTTTCAAATAATTTCCCATACTATATTCCAACTCCGCTATATTGCGATAGAGCCAAGCAATCTCTCCGAGGCATCCTATTTTCTCAGATAAGGCCATGCTTTTATTATAAAACTCCATTGCTTTGTCAAAATCGCCTTGATATCTCTTAATCTCACCCATATCTTTAAGAACTCGGGCTGTTATAGCTTTATACCCCAGTTCATATGAAAGATTAAGAGCCTTTATATAATAATCCTCTGCAACAGAATAATCGCTCTGTGCCCTTGACAACTCAGCTATACTGATCAGTGCATTTGCTATACCTTCTTTATCATCAAGCTCTTCGCAGTATGTCAGATACTCATTTATCATTTTCATTGCTTCATCATAAATGCCCTTACCTCTCGCTACAAATCCAAGTCTCCAAAGAGCTCTTGCCATACCCCGCTTATCTTTTAATTCTTTACATATTTCCAGACTTTTGTAAGAACACTCTTCTGCCTTTAAATGGTCTCCCTTCTGATAATATAATAAACTAAGGTGCTGAAGAACCTCTGCAATGCCAGGCTTATAATCAATTTGGGAGTATATGTTCAAACTTCCGTTTGCCAGTTTTTCTTCCTCCTCAAGATTACCCAGCATACTAACCGCTAACGAAAGTTTGTATAAAATAGCAGCTTCCCCCATTAAGTCCCCGATTTTCCTGGCAAGTGACAGGCTGTTTCTTAAAATGGAAATAGATTTCTCCGGATTGCCCTGCAAATGTGTCAATCTTCCAAGCCATTCAAATACTTTAACATAATCCTTTGATTCTATAGAACTTCCATATTTTTGAACCAAAGATTCAAGTATAGAAATACCTTCATTCCAAAAACCGCGTACTTCCCAAAAATATCCCATTGCTCCTGCCAGCTTTAACTCTTTTTGATGGCTATCGGTCATATGTAAATGTTTTAAAGCATTTAGTATGTTTGATTCCACTGCATAAACTCTTTTTTTACAATAGATGTACCTTGACAACTTC
>DAOOVO010000154.1:0-6726 GCA_035370245.1 Pseudobacteroides sp. | reverse complement strand
AAACTCTTCGGCTTGAAAAAATGAAGTTATTCAACTAACTTTGGAAAGAACCAAAAATATTCCGGCGTTGACAAAATAGCTGGTATCCTTCCTGCTATTGCCTGTATATTGATATTCATCTGTTTCATATTTATCTATAATATAAGTGACGATAAAATGAAAGAAATCAGCGCATACGTTAATAAGCAAAGTGAAAAATTAGAAGAAAGTATTGAAGTGAAATAGATATTTAATCTTGCTATTACTCCCTATCCGTTAGTCTTAGATTCGAGCTTTTACTAAGGCTAACGGATATCATATTTATAAGAAAGAAAGGTGATAAAATGAAATCTGTAAAAAAAGAAGTAACATTAATAGCCGATAAAACGTGGCTTATTAGCGATTATTATTTAGATAATTATTATCTTGCTGTAGGCGACAAAAAAGCAGCACTAATAGATACCGGATGTGGTATTGGTAATGTATTAGATGAAGTAAGAGAAATAACAGATTTGCCTGTAGAAGTATTACTTACACATGGGCATTTAGATCACTGTGGTGGAATGTTTTCCCTTGAAAGCTGCTACATGCATCCGAATGATGAAAGTATTGCCAGGGAACATTACTATAAACCCGACATGATCAAATGGTACATCGAAACCCGTGTGCCCGTCCGGTTTCCAGGGGAAGGTCATGCCGAAGCTTTAAAAGCTGTGGTATCCGCTGAAGAGCATCCATTTTTTGAATATAAACCAATCAAAGACGGTGATACATGGGATTTAGGCGGACGTATATTGGAAGCAATTCATACTCCCGGGCACTCTGCAGGTTCTGTGTGTTATTTAGATAAGAAAACCAGAATCCTTTTCAGTGGGGATACCGTTAATAAAGGCATTATTATTATCAATAAACCCGAAGGTACAGAAAAGGAAGTTGCTATTTATAGAGATAGCATTGCAAAAATTTGGGCACGTAAGAATGAATTTGACAAGCTTGCAATTGGTCACGACGGTGGACTGCTTTATAAGGGAATCGTAAAAGATTACCTGGATCTTGCCAACGGTATTCTTGACGGTTCTATAGTTGGCCGATACGAAGAAGTAGGAATACGCAAAGGCGTCGTTGCAAGACTGGGTGCTGCTGAACTGTGGTACCGCTGCGATGCGTAATGCTATATTATTTATTGAAATTAAATTCTGTATATAGGATTTTCTAAACATAATCCCACTTGTGCGCATTTGGATAAGTCTCAAGCCGGCTTGAATAAGCCGGCTTTTAATTTAAATACATGGCTAATATTTACCGTCTTGTTAGAGTACTCTTTACAATACCTTTAACTTTGCGGTAAGTGTTCTTACTCAGCTTTAAACTTTTCATAAATCCTAACCGCCATCAGCGTTGCCTGCTCGCAGGTAGTTGTTGCGTAGCCACTTGCTGCTTCTGCCGTAGTAACTGCTTTTGGCATGAACTTGCCGTCTGCACCTTTGATAACACCAATTTTACTCATATATTTTACATGTTCAAGCGCCCAGCTGGATATATGGATTTCATCGGAAAATGACGGTGCTCCTTCAACAGAAAAATCAGCATCTGGAACCATGACCCTGATAGCTCTGCTGAGCATTGTAGCTACCTGTTCACGATTCGTTAAAGCTTTGGGATCAAATTTATTATTTCCTACACCGGTTACTATTCCAAGCTTGTATGCTTTCAACACTTCAGGATTATTCGTGTCTGTAAATGGATTTGGAGACTCGGGCTGTGCTGTTATTTCGGTAGTTTTCTGATACAGAAGTACAGCAAGCTCGGCAAATTCTTCCCTTGTAATTGGCTCTCCCATTTTATCTTTAATTGAAGGAGTAATCAAACCATACTTAACGGCTTTATCAAGCTCCGCAGTTGCCCAGTCGGATGCACCGCTGTAATATGCAGTATTTCCCACAGTTGCAATGTTTGAATAATCTGAAACCACCTTGTAGTTTATCCAGTCACCTTCATATCCCCATTGTGAATAAAAGTATGCACGGAAGGAATATACCTCTTCTTCTATTTTAACTGCGCCGGCATCATCAGTTTCACTGTAGGGATAGTAATGGTAAACTCCACCACGAGACAGGAAATCCTCAACATAAGTACTGGTGTTCCAGTATAGTGAGGGTCCCTCGTTCCACTCGTAATCCCCGTACTTGTATTCTATCTGGATTTCAATGGGATAGCAGCTTTTACCCTTATAATACTCACTATCCTCATTTAACTTTGCATCTATGTCCTTTACAGTTTCAGGTATGTCAAGCTTTATTTCAAAATACGGTACATCATCCAAATCATACTTCAGCTCTGCTGTCAGATTCTTTGGAGTTTCAAGTATAAACGGCTCATCCCCGTCATCCGGTCTGCTTGCATCCGGCCTGTCAGTTGTATCTGCAAGAACATTAAAAGGAAAAATACTGAAAATTAACATTACAAGCATAAGTACAATAATTCTTTTTTTCATTGGATATCCCTCCTGAAAACTTAAATATTATTTATCTGCCCACTGTAAATGAGCCAATACCGAACTTATACTTTGTGCTTTTCTCCTTTATTGCCAGACCCGTCATTGTTGACTTTCTGACAACAACCCTTTCGCTCTTACCAAATTTACCTATACTTCCACCCGACTCACGGATATATATAATGCCCCTGTCTACTATTTTTCCTTCCTTGTTAACAGATACATAATTACCTTGTGACACATTGTTGGAAAAGCCAAAACCTATGTCACCCATGATTTTCTGCCCCTTACCTATTGCCTTTTTCACATTTTTGAAATCTGTAAACCAGTCTGTGCTACCCTGCGCTTTTGCTCCTACTGCTGTGTATGACTCAAAATAGGCGCCCTTTGAAGGCTTGTCGTACAAAAGATTTTTAGAAATCTCAGAACTTGAGACAGGCGTTTCCAGACCTACCTTCAATCTCTCGCCGTCAGTCTGTAAACTGGCGCCAAAACCGAAAATATCTCCTTCAAAGCCCACATCTGGCAAATCTCCTTCTTCCTCAAAATGTGTGATTGCCTGTTTCTCAATATCGGGTATCATGTCGTCACCCTTTTCTTTTGCTTCGTTCTGGCTCATAATATTTTCATAATCTTCAGCTATCATCCCTAATGAGTTTAGAATTGAAATGATTTCATCGGTATAAAACATGACTGTTTCAGCGCCAACAAGATTTCCAGCCCATAACAGAAGATTGCCAATGGGATACTCGATATATTCGTAAACAGTCATAGTGCGTTCATAATCAAACTGTTTCAGTATGTCTTCTTCGGTGATATACTTTATGATCCCTCCCGAACGAAGCCAGAATTCCTCTAGTATTTGCTTAGTCTCATTATACTGCTCCCTGCTTAGCGATATTACTTCAGGTGTGTAGCTGTTATAAACCTTTTTTATTTCCTCGAGAGCCAGCTTATATTCTTCCATTGCTTTTCTCTCTATTTCAAAGAGATCTTCAGGCCGCATCGGTGTTAATACGTTATAGTCAAAACTGTCTTGTGCCGAAGCCTGTCTTTCGTTTAACTCATCCATTATTTTAAATTCTCTTTCACTGGCTTCTTCATTAAACTTCATTATTTTCTTTTCGCTCTCTAAAGTGCATTTTTTAAGTTTAAAATTGTAATAGGATTGCAGCACTTTAAAGGCATAAATCTGCCTGAGGTTTTTCTTAAAGGGATAGATATCATTACCTGCAGATGAGGGTTCATTTAAATAGTCCTCGACGGCATACTGGTAATTGTAGTATTCCCGCCGTACACTGTCATGCTCCATTAATATTTCACTCTGCATGTCAAATAACTCCTGCTGCATGCTTTCCAACTCAAGTTCGTTTATTTTGGGAAATGGTTTGAGCGTAAGCTGTGCTTCAGGTGTATCCAGACCTTCCCTTACAAAGTTGGTATCTACATTTTCCTTTGCTATCATATACAGCTCTTTTATAAACTCCTCCTGAAGCGGGTATTCATCTACTTCCGGATCTAGCTCTGCAACTGCTTCAAGGAAGGAATCAAAGTGGTGAATGGTTATATCATTAAAAAAGTGTTTTGCACTTTTAACCATAGTTTCAGCTGCTAAAATATAATCTTCGTTTTTTAAATGAATTGTGGTTAAAATCTGATAGGCCGGCCCGTAGTCAGGTGCAGCCAGCAGCGCATTTTTGGCGCAGTTTTCAGCCTCTGTAAAGTTATCCATTTCAATGTAAAGATATGCCGCATTTACAAGGATCACCGGATTATCCGGATCCTGATCCAATGCCTGTAAAAAGAAAAACAACGAATCTTCCGGGGACTTCTCAGCCAGCATAGCACCGAAATTATTGAGAAGCAGAGGATGAGGATATGTTTTCACTACTTCGGCAGCAATTTTGAATGTTGTATCACTCTCTAAGTCGAACACACACGACATAGCCATATCATCTGCAAGCCCAAGCGCCATATCCACCTTATTAAGAGCATCTGCCTTTTCAAACTCTGTCATGAACGGGTGTTTTTCAATCTTAGGTGCATCCTTTGCGTATTTCTTTATTAGCTTATCTACTCTTTTAGCATATTCGCCGGTTTCCACACCAGCAATGTCTTTCGATGAAGATACTGCTATAAAATTACTGATATTGTTATCTTCCTTTTTTTCATCTTTTAACTGGCATCCCGAAAGTATACAAGTAATAAGCATAATAATAGCAATAACAGCAAAAGCTTTTCTCAAGCAATCCCCTCCCGACAATAACGCTTACATTAAATGCAAATCTATTTTAACTTATGGCAGGTTGGATTGCTTGCTGTATATTGCATTAATATGCTATTATTGCTCCAATTTAGTGAAATTTTTATAAACCGAAGGTGTAGTACCGGTTTTCTTCTTAAAGGTTCGTATGAAATGGCTCATATTATTAAAACCACATTCGTGGCAAATATCAGTTATTGATATATTTCCTTTAGTCAGAAGTTGTTTTGCATTCTCTAATCTGATATCCAGAAGATACTCATAAGGTGTTTTCCCTATGTAATCCTTAAAGACTCTGATAAGGTAGAACCGGCTTATACCAGCAATTTGGGATAATTCCTCCAATGTACATTCCTTTTGATAATTTTCATTTATGTACTCAACTACTTTTTTGATTTTAAGTGTTCCAGTGTTAAATGGTCTACCCAACTGAAACAAGCTGTGCTCATTTTTAATATCCCTAAAAATAAGTATTGCAATTGTGTGGCTCAGGTTTTTAAGGATAATACGCTTTTCAGGAAATCCCATGGTGCTTTCCTTAATAAACATCTTTATCAAGGAATAAAGCTCCATACTTACCGGATAGTTTTCATTACAGAACACAATACTCTTTTGCTTGAATGCATCACCTATAATGCTATTGAAAAAAGCTTCATCAAATAAGATACTTATGAACCTTACGTTTTCCATCTTGCCGCTGACACCATGTTGCTGCATGGGATTGATGGGTATCACATGGTATTTTCGTGCATATATATCTTTACTGTCAATTTCAACCAAAGGCATATCAGTTATCGGCAGCATAAACTCGTACCCCTGATGCTGATGACTTCCACGGGTAAAAAAGGTAAAATTATATTTAGGAAGCGAAATATACATCCCCACACTCTCACACATTAAAATATCAGGTTGAAACTCTTTTACCGGTGATGGTAAGCAACTCTCCATTCAAACACTCCACTTAAGCTTTCTTCTTTTTGCTCTGATTTTTTTTGGTATTCTTTATAACGTGGTTATTCTAGCTGTTGACTTTCTCATTTTATTCCTCTTCTAAATTATATCGCGGCATCATATGAGGTGTCAAATCATTGCTGTCGCAAGAGAAATTTTTAAACATTTTCTCACCACATAAAACATAGCTAAACGTATATAATCCAATTGGTCATGTCTACGCGCTACTCGAAACGGTACCAAGTTTATTACCCTTAGAAGCTAAATAAAGTGCACCAAATTTAACAGGCGCACTTAAATTTTATTATAGTTTTTACAGTAAGATTACAATTCATAATATTTTGAAGTACGTTTCCTCCGACCGGGCTTTAGCGCAGAAGGCGGGCATAGGTCCGAAAGTAGCTTGGATTTCTTCTGTATTCATTTGATAGATGTCCTGATTTTTGTATGTTTTCTTCTAGTTATGCTATAGGATGGAGAAAATCCTTAATCTAAATCTGCAAAATTGAATATTCTTTGATTTTCATACAAAGTTTAGTATGATAGCAAAATAGGAAATGTTTTCACATTACCCGTTGTGTATACTAAAACTACCGTGCGGTGGGAGGAATGCCATGCAATATCCTGAAACAATCAAGACAGCCCTGGATTATATAGAGCAAAATTTGAAAACCAATATTACTGCTGAAGAGTTGGCTAATATGGCAAATTACTCAACCTATCACTATTACCGTTTATTCTCTTCAGTTATTGTGAATTTGAAAGCAATTTGATAAAATATTTGTATATCTAAAATAGGTTGAAAGCCTTGTATATTAAGGTCTTTAGCGTTTAAATATATTGAGGAACCAAATTGATAAAAAACATAAAATTTACCCTTTTAAAGATTAATATTGCATCACTATTTAAAAGTATTTAAAACCCCTTTGAAGTCTGTTGAAATGTGCTTTGAAGGGGTTTTAAATACTTTCTATAATCTTAATAAATGATTCCACTGCATAAACTCTTTTTTTACAATAGATGTACCTTGACAACTTCA
>DAOOVO010000153.1:0-7220 GCA_035370245.1 Pseudobacteroides sp. | reverse complement strand
GATCATCTTGTCCAAAGGTCACAAAGGTACCTTTGCCGTACTGCGTTTTATCGATAGGTGTGCCGGTAAAGCCAATATAGGTAGCATTGGGCAGCGCACCCATGAGGTAGTTGCCGAGCTTTCCGCCAGTGGTTCTGTGTGCTTCATCCACCAATACGAAAATATTCTTGCGCGTGTTGACGTTTGCCGGTATCCCCTCAAACTTGTGAATCATGGTAACAATGAGGCCGCGCCTGTCGCGTGAAAGAAGTTCCCGAAGATGCTCCTTGCTCTCGGTGACCTCGACATTCCCGATGCCGACGGCACAGATGTTGGCAAAGAGCTGACTTTCGAGCTCGTTTCGATCCACGAGCATAATAACGGTGGGATTTTCAAAGAGGGGATTTTCGATGATCTTCTGCGCGGCAACAATCATGGTGTAGGTTTTGCCCGAGCCCTGCGTATGCCAGACAAGCCCCCGATGTTTTGCCGGGTTCTGCGCTCTTTCTACTATCTTATTGATGGCTTTCATCTGATGTGGCCGCAGCACCACCTTTTTTAGCTCATCGTCCTGATGGGTAAAAAGGATAAAATCGGCAATCAGCTTTAATATCCGCTCTCTGTCGAAAAACGTTTTGACGAGCTGCTCAAAATTTCCTCCTGCCTCTTCCTTCCAGTTGAAAAGCAGCTTTTCGGAAGTGTTCCAGGTGCCACTGTAGTAATACTTTGAGATGTGGGTTATGGCATAGGCCTGCAGCACGGCAAGAAGCTCCGGGCAATCGCGATGATAGCGCTTTACCTGTTCCAGCGCCTCGCTCATGCCTTCCACCTTTGTTGCAGCTTTGGTTTCGATAAATACAAGGGGAATGCCGTTGATGAGGAAGACAATGTCCTGCCGGATAGTCCTGGTGCCATTGGCAAACCTGAACTCGTCCGTGACATGAAAGGTGTTGCGATCGATATTGCGGGTATCGAGCAGGGTAATGTTGCGCTCCCGCTTTTCGGACGGGACAAACACTGTTTTCAAGCCCTTTAGATATTCCCATACCGTAAAATTCCCTTCGATGATGGCAGGCACGGTTTCAATCTTTTTGATGATATCCTCTGCCATAAGATGATCTGCAAAGTCCGAATTGAGCTTCTGCAACTGACTGACAAAGATCTCCCTGAACACCATGCCCGTCTCTCCGCCTCGCAGGCGCAGGGCTTCGTCAGGATGGACATAGTCCCAGCCGAGCCTGAGCAAGGCTTTTGTTCCATTTGGTGCAACGTATTCCGCATCGAGATCTTGCACATAGTGGAGGATGGGCTTTTGGACCGAATATTGTTCACTTCCCAATGTACTCATGAGGGCACCTCAAGATGATTCACTCTAATTTTTGCGGTCATAAGATTATCCAACAAGGTTTTAAATAGCTCCTCAAGCGCCTGCTTTTTGTTTTCCTCAGCTTCGATTTTAGCATCAATGGCAGAAAGAATCGAAGCAATTTTTTGCTGAACAGGAAGAGGGGGAAGAGGAACGTATTGATTTAATATGTCTTTATCAGTTACTGCAGGATAGCTTGAACCACGCTGGTTTTCAGTAACACTATTGACAAAATTATCTAAACTTACTGTGTAGAAAATATAATAAGGATTCGCTATTTGCTTTTTACAACGTATAACACAAAAAGCAGTGGAAACAATTTGACCATTTAAATTTTCTGGAACTATTGCTATTCGCTTAAGATATGGACGTACTGTAGCAAAAATAATATCGTCAGTTTGAATAGCTTTTCTAGCTCGATGTGGAGCATCCTTTCCTAAAAATTCGCTGTAACTTGTTATTTTTAAAGCATCATTCGATATAGCAGATACATCTACATATTTAAATTCATTACTTGAATCTCGTCGAGGGTCTTTCTGTTTTGCTTTTTCCGTCACTTCTCCCAGTTTTACCACTTTCCATTCTTCCGGCACTTTTCCGATTTCTGTTTCCTTGAGTGGAACGTTTTCTGCTTCCTCTGGCGACACGGGTCCGTAGGTGAACAGGTGTTTCATCATAGATTTTTTGAGGGCTTTTGTGGCGTCTATCACCGCCTCTGTTTTTTCCTTTGCCTCTTGCACCGCAGAAAGCACATCGGCAATCCTTTGCTGCTCGGGGAGTGGAGGGAGAGGGAGTTTTTGTTCATTTTTAAACTGTGTCAATTGGAAATTGTATTTACCATCAGAAGCTCTTCTGGCATACTTATTATAATTAACCATTGGACTATTAAGTAAATAGAAAATATATTCAGTATTAGCTTTTAACGGGTCAACCCTTCCGAGAAAAGTAAAAGAAGCATATGTGAATTTATTTTTTTGTATTTCTCTAATTAATACATTTCTTCCTATATTCTTTATACTTCCACTTGAACCTACAAATAGAATATCATTTATACGAAGCATCTTATCTACAGGAATGTCTTTAGTTAAAAAATACGTATCTATAAAATCTATTATCCCATTTTCTTTGATATTAGGTATGCCAATAACAGGGATACCATTGCCTTCTTTGTTTGCTTCTTCTTTTCGCCAAGATATACCCCTTTTTAAATCAATAATTTCATCTAAATTGATAATTTCCCATTCCTTTGGCAGAGGTCCGAGTTCTGTCATCCTGTAGTCTTGCGGCAGTATTTCGTTGGAGGTTGAGTTCATAATGATGGTATCCTAAACATTTGGTTCTTCCTCTAATTCTTACTCTAATAAATTTATAATTGTAAAAACATCATTTGAAAAATTATTACAATATTTCTCATATTCTTCTTGATGTATAGCAATACACAATAAATGGGTTGGCCTGGAAAATGCGACATGCGCGATTTTTAAAGCCTGCTTTTTTCTTTTAGAATCAGATTCTTCCATATTTTTTTTATCAGTTAATTCCTTGTAAAAGTATTCAATACTGTTCGTATAATATTTTGTTTCTAAATACAATGTAGCAGTATGGGTTTCTCCCTTAATTCCATGAACGGTATCTATAGGAATAATCACTTCGGTACCGTTAATTGATTTTTTATAGACATTGTACCCGTCTGTAGGTTGCGTATTAGGAGCATCTTTTAATTTAATTTTTTGTATATATTCTTTAGCTTTATTTTTAAGATTAAATCTTAATGAACTAATGCAATTAATAATAACGTTTGAAAAATCTTGGAAATCATTTTCAATGTAATATTTAGCAATAGATGTCAATAGTTCATTTAACAGATTCTTATTAGTTTCATTTATTAAGTTTATTAATTCTGACTTGCTATATTTTCTATTTTTAGGCGACATTATATTTGAAAGAGATAATGCCTCCAGAATGCAAGATATGGTTCTATTCTTAAATTCTCTTGGACTAACGTTTTTTGAAAGTTCATACATTGTATAAAGATTTGGGAAATATATTTTATTGATATTAGTCAATTTCTTATCAAAATTAGGAAAGTAATATTTAATTGACAAACCATTTTCATTTTCTTTACCAACCCAACCTACTGCCTTTGCTGGATATCCGGAACATAAAGAAATGTCATATAAATTTTTTTCTTCATCGTTATAATTAGATTTTTTAGTACAAACAAGTTCAGCAAATTTATTTAATACTTTATCTGTTGTATTATTGTCAAACACAATAATTACTGGTTTTATGGAAATATTATCGCAGCCACATAATGTATCATAAGGCTTTATTGCTATGTTTTTTATGACATCTGCTATTGGTTGGGGAATTCTATGTGATTTAGTAAGTTTCATTATCTCATATCTATTATCTTTTTTAGGCTCCCATACAGTTTCTGTGTAATCATCATTCATTATCCCTTGATTCACATCACCTATCCATTGGATAATTACATTTTCATTAAAGCATTTTTCTATGATTTCTTTTTGTATGGCGGATGTATCCTGTGCTTCATCAATAAACACGTATTTAAAACGGGATGAAAATATTTTACTTAGTTCTGGGATTTGATCCAAATATTTATTTGCAAAATCATAAGAATCAAAATATGATAAAACTCTATCAATCTTTAGAACTTTACATTTCAACTGAACTGCAGCTTTTATAATTTCTTTTTTTTCATCATCTGTCCAATCATTTTTTGACCTTGGTTTTTTTATGTTGATTGGTTTTTTATTACTTGAGTAAACTATTTTGCACTCTTGACCACTCTTCTGAAAAGTATATTCTCCAAATATTTTATTAGCATAATTTAAACTTTTTAAATTATTCAGTGAATCTTTTCCGATATCTCTTAAATAGAATGTATTTAACATTCTCTCTTTTTGAATTTCAGTATCAATATAATTAGGTCTGTATCCAAAACATTTGATATATGCAGGAATAGCAAGATATCTATCTACAAATGATTGAATGGTTCCAAAGAAATTTGGGTGGCTGAAAATCCTGTTTGCTTTTTCACCCAATTTATTCTTAATAATATCAATAGCCACATTGGTATGTGTTAAAACACAAATGCCCTGATTTTTTTCAAATGGCATTTTTTCGGATAAAATATACAGTTTAGCAAGTAAGACTGTCGTTTTACCGCTACCAGGACATGCCTGTAAATGCAATGATTTATCAATACACCTGATAAAGTCTTTACGTTCATCATCAAACGATTGCCCATTATTCAGAAAAATCTTTTCAGCTTTATTAATATCATCATCACTTACAAGCATTTTCTTACCAATTTAATTTTTCGGTTACATGTTCAATAGCTTCTATTAAATATTTCACACCTGTGTCATTTTTATAATCTTCTTTAATTAAGCTTATTACATCTTTTTTATCATCATTTAATAATTTTCCAAGCCATTGAGCCGTTACAGATTTTGAAGCCTGCTTCTTCTCTAAAGATTCATATACTATACTTGCTCTTTTATGTATATCTTTCTCATTTGAAAAATCCTGTAATTGAATATTCTGAATATCCTGCTCTGTAATCCAATCATTGCTGTATTTTATTTTCTTAGCAATTTGTACTGCCTTATTAATGTACATATAAAGGTTGCCCATTGCTATATCAAATTCCAGAGTTTTAAGAGAAGAAACAAAAGCTTTAATATTTCCATCATTTGAACTGTATTTCTGCAATTTTGCTTGTTTTTTATTTAATATTTCTTTCTCATTAATAATCTGTCCGCTTTCATCAACGGCTTGTCCATTTTCGTTTGTTTTAGTATCTAAATCCGTCACCACGGCAACCTTAATGGGTAAAACATTTCCATCATTTCTTTTGAAAATATTAGCAAAGCGTAATAACGCAGTACTACCAACATTTACAATAGAGACGCCGTATTTATATAATGGTCTATCCAATAATTCTGCTAATGTTGGAATTAACATATTCTCTGCATCACCTTCAACTATTATCACACTTTTTGCGAAGAAAAGGTTTGCTTTTGTTGCATCTAGAAATCGCTCTAAAAACTGATAATCACTCTCGCTTAACGCTGTTGAACTGCTGTCTAACGAATAAACATTGCTACTGAAACATAATTTAATGTATTTCAAAGGAATACTCGAGCCTAACTGAGTACTGTGTGTAGTAAATATATATTGAACCTTACTATTCTCATCAGCGAGCAAAGATTTCAAAACACGCAATTGCGCTTGTGGATGAAGATGCGCTTCCAATTCTTCGATTAATGCTAATCTTAATCCCAAATATCCTTCTCTCTTTAAATGAATTAATTCAGCTGCTATGTATAGTAAATTTAGAGTACCCAATCCAGCTTTATTTTCTTCAAGTAAAAGTTCAAGTTTTCGAAGTATTGCATTTAATTCCGCAGGAGTAATTCTTATTTCTGGATTCCTTTTATCATCTTCTTCAAGAAAACTTTTTGTTTGAGATTGAAAACTATCTTTAATACTTTTCCCACCTGATTCTTCTCCGGTTATTCTAAGATCTTCATTTTTATCCAATTTATCTTTTTCAAAGTAATCCATTGTTAATTTATTGGCTTGTTCAAAATACTTTTCTAAAGGATGTTTTTCATTAACGTCTTTTTTTTCAAATACAGGAAGACTTTTTAATATTTGATATAATCTTGAATGATAACCTGGTGTAAGTTCATTTTCTGCATCTCTTAATGGCTTCAAATAAGTTACTCTTAAAAGGTCTCTTGCGTCTCCATCCATAAATTGGCCTTCATCATCAATACCAGCTTTTAGTTTTGTAATTATTCTATTATTTATATTTGTAGCAGTAAACCAAACTCTTAATTCTTTAATGACCTGATTCGTATTTTTATCATTATCAATTTTAATCCACTCAAGAAATTGTCCTGCTTCTTCATATGTAAAACCAGCAAAAGTACATTCTATCTTAAGTTCATTAGATCTTTCTTTTGTTTGAGGATTTTGATAAAAATCCTCAATTTCAACTCTTATTGAATCATAGGTGATTGTTCCTAAACAATATCTTATAGCATCAATGATTGCAGTTTTCCCTGAATCATTAGCACCTATCAACAAATTTAAGTGAGGATCAAAATTAATTTCTAATCCCGGTTCTTGGTTATCTTTTGATCCAATAGATCTAAAATTCCATATTCGTAATTTTTGTAGGTACACACCTATTCTCTCCTCACTGTTTATTTTGAAAGAAGATTCATTATTGCCTTGTTCAAGAATAACGGGGTCGGTGTCATCCCGAGTTTTAATAATTTGCTGTTTTTCCTTGTTTTGTTGGTCTTCCATAATAGATACCCTCCAACAAGTTTTAATAAAGTTAAATATTTTTTTCTCATTCCCTTACCTTCCAGTGTCCACCTCTATCTGGACAAATGCGCTTGATTATCCCTTCTTTCAGCAATTGCTGTAGTTGCGATTTAAATTCTATGTCCTGCTGCTCATTCATAATTTTATTTCTCCCTTTTTAGCGGCAATTAACTACAACGCCAGATAATCGCCTTTAGTCAATTGGTTTTCTTATTAAAAATATTTTGTAACTTAAAATCATTACCTGATCATTTACTAATCATCATTTATATTCCTCTTGGCGTCTTTATGACGTCTTTATGACGTCTTTGGCGTCTTCATGGCGTCTTTAATATATAATTTGTCCCTTTGCCAGTACTACCTACTTGCACAAAAATTTTTTTGATAACCAGATCAAATAAGTCTCTAGTTGCAGTCCTTTCAGAAATTTTAGAAATCTCCTGATACTCTTTATTGGTAATCTTACCTTTTTCTTTCACATACATTACTGCCTTGATCTGTCTTT
>DAOOVO010000152.1:0-7223 GCA_035370245.1 Pseudobacteroides sp. | reverse complement strand
TTAAATTTTCAAAAATTTTTTCCAATCACCTCTTGACTTTTTACCACTGGACTCCGTAAAAGAATCCTATCTTATGAACTCTACTAATAGTCTACCCCCTGGAAATATTTTTAAACAGTGTTTGAGTTTTTATTATGTTTTAGCTATAATTGAATGTGTTTATAGTATGTTAAAAGATTAATGACATTTAATATAGAAAAATTAATATTAAGCGGGGATTAAACGATGAATAAGTTTATAAAAGCTGAAATACTTGCAGTTGGAACAGAGCTACTTATGGGTCAGATTGCCAACACAAACGCACAATACATATCGGGAAGACTTCCGGAGGTTGGAATTGGAGTGTATTACCATACAGTGGTTGGGGATAACCCTTCAAGGCTTAAAGAGTGCCTGAGCCTGGCCATAAAAAGGGCAGATATTGTTATTATGACAGGCGGACTTGGGCCTACAAAGGATGATCTTACAAAGGAGACCATATCCGAGTTTTTTGGGAGAAAGCTGGTACTGCATCAGGAAAGCCTTCAAAAAATTGAAGATTTCTTTAAAAAATTAAACAGGGATATGACTGAAAACAACAAAAAGCAAGCATATTTGCCCGAAGGTTCGCTGGTAATAGAAAATAATAACGGTACGGCACCCGGGTGTATTATTGAAGATGGACAAAAGGTTGTTGTTATGCTGCCCGGACCGCCAAAAGAAATGAGACCAATGTTTGACAAAACAGTAATGGATTATTTCTCGAAAAAGGCAAAATTTAAAATAGTATCAAGATTTGTCAGGATTTTTGGTATAGGCGAGTCGGCAATGGAAGAAAAAATTATTGACATTATAGACAGACAGACCAATCCTACCATTGCACCATATGCCAAGGACGGAGAGGTAACTTTGAGAATTACTGCAATGTGTAATAACGACAAAGAAGGTGAGGAACTTATTACACCGGTAATTGATGAAATAAAAAACAGGCTTGGAGATACTGTTTATTCCGTCGACAATAAAAGTTTGGAAGAAGTTGTTGGGGAACTTCTTATTAAGAACAACATATCCATATCCTTTGCAGAGTCGTGCACAGGAGGCCTTTTGTCCTCGAAAATCACTGATATTCCGGGAATATCGTCAGTGTTTGCAGGCAGTATGGTTACATACAGCAATGATGTCAAGGCACGGAACCTTGGCGTTAGTGAGGAAACCCTTAAAACCCATGGTGCGGTGAGCAGTTCAACTGCAAAAGAGATGGCGGTGAATATAAGAAGAATAATGAATACCAGACTCGGTTTGTCGATAACCGGTATTGCAGGACCGGGTGGAGCTACGGAAAGTAAGCCTGTTGGTTTGGTATATGTTGCATTGGCTGACGAAAATGATGTTGTATGCAGAAAATTAAACCTTTTGGGAGATAGGAACAAGATTAGGAATAACACTGTATTAAATGCTTTGGACATGATAAGACGCTATATATTGCAAAATTGCGTGTAAAAAAGGTCAAGGGGGCATTTCAAATTTTAAATGCCTATATCGGTTTGGGAGGAAATTGATTTGAGCCCTGTACAAAAGAAAAAATTAACAAAAACTGCATTTATTGTTATGATTTCTATAGTGTTAAGCAGGTTAACGGGATTTTTGAGGGAGATTCTCATTCCCAACATCCTTGGAACCAATGAGGTTGGAGATGCATATGTTATAGCTTTCAGAATAACAGGGCTGATGTATGATCTGCTTGTAGGAGGAGCAATAGCTGCGGCATTGATTCCCGTATTATCGGGTTACCTTGCAAAGGATGAGGAAGAGGAAGGCTGGAAGGCAGTAAGCACATTTATGAATATTGTTTTTATAGCCATGATTTTTACCTGTGCACTGGGTATAATATTTGCTCCTCAAATTGTAAGCTTTTCCAATGATCTTTTCAATATGAACCTTAAATCGCTGGAATTGGCAGTAAGGCTCACGAGGATATTGTTTCCGTCGGTAGCATTTCTAATGCTTGCCGGTATTACAAATGGAGTATTAAACTCATACAACAAGTTTGCAGCAGCTGCATATGGACCGTCTATCTACAATACCGGCAGTGCTTTAAGCATATTGCTGCTTTCTAGGTATGGTGTGGAAGCCGTTGCTGTTGGGGTTATGGCAAGCTCCATAATTTACTTTCTGTTCCAGTTTTGCTTTGGGTTTAAAAATTTTAAATACTACAGGTTGGCTTTTTTTTGGAAGCATGAAGGCTTTAAGAAGATGTTTTCTTTAGCGATACCCTCTTTGGCTTCATCTTCAATTGTCCAAATAAATATAATTATAACCACCTTTTTTGTACCTTTTTTCGGGACAGGTAATGTCACAGCATTTCAGACAGCCGATAGGATATGGCAAATGCCATACGGTGTTTTTGCCCAGGGGATGGGGATAGCCATGCTGCCGATGCTATCGGCAAATCTGGCGGTAGGGGAGATTGCACAGTATAAAAACACTCTCTTAAAAGGATTGAAGACGGTTCTTTTTCTGACAGTACCATCTTCTGTAGCTTTTGTGGTGTTAAAGGATCCTGTTATTTCTATTTTTAAGCTGTCCAATAAGTTTAGTGATTCTGCAGCAGTAAATGCAGGAAATATTTTAATGTTTTTCTCAATTGCTCTCATAACCCAGTCTTTAGTAACTGTGCTAAACAGAGCGTTTTATGCGGATAATGATGCAAAGACACCTCTTTTTATAGGAATAGCAACTATTTTATTAAACATTGTATTAAGTTACATTCTTAGGCACACAGCTTTAGGAGTTGCGGGAATGGCACTTGCTTATTCGATTGCAAGTACAGTAAATGCATTTTTGCTCATGGCAGTTCTAAACAGCAAGATGAAAGGAATTTATATTAATAAGCTAATGCAGTTTATTATAAAGGTTATTCCTTCTGCATTACTTATGGGGGCGGCACTTTATGCAATAAACTGCATTGTGCAGTTTTCTGCTTTCTCAAAGATATTGCAGTTCATTATTCTGATTGTATATGTAGCTATAGGAGCATCAATTTATTTTACAGCGGCATACATATTAAAAATCGATGAAGCGAAGAATGCTGTAAGTACAATAAAGACTCGGATTAAAAAGCTTTTTGGATTCTAAATAATCAAATGGTTTAAACTAATAAAATAGTTTAAACTAATAAAATAGTTTAAATAAAAGTAAATGAAAATAATAAAAATAAATAAAATTGAAAAATTTTTCAAGGAGAAAAAACAATAATTATTGACTCGTTAAAAATAATGTTATATAATGAAATAGAACGGATGTTCGACATGTTCTGCAAGGAGGAATAATTAATGGATAAGAAAAAAGCTTTGGAGATGGCGTTAGGTCAGATTGAAAAGCAGTTTGGCAAGGGAGCCGTTATGAAATTGGGTGAAAATACTCATTTAAATGTGGAAGTAATACCCACAGGTGCATTAGGTTTAGATATAGCATTAGGTGTTGGTGGTGTTCCGCGTGGAAGAATCGTTGAGGTTTATGGCCCTGAATCATCCGGTAAAACGACTGTTGCACTTCACATTATAGCAGAGGCTCAAAAAGCGGGTGGGGAAGCTGCTTTTATAGATGCTGAACATGCCTTGGACCCTGTTTACGCAAAGAAATTAGGTGTTGATATAGATAACCTTATTGTATCTCAGCCGGATACGGGAGAGCAAGCTTTAGAAATAGCTGAAGCACTTGTAAGAAGCGGAGCTATTGATGTTATTGTCATTGACTCGGTTGCTGCATTAGTTCCAAAAGCCGAAATAGACGGTGAGATGGGAGACTCACATGTGGGTTTGCAAGCGAGACTTATGTCTCAGGCACTTAGAAAGCTTGCCGGTGTTATTAGCAAGTCAAAGACCACGGCAATTTTTATAAACCAGTTGAGAGAAAAAGTGGGAATAATGTTTGGTAACCCGGAAACTACTCCTGGAGGTAGAGCTTTAAAATTCTACGCATCGGTCAGACTGGATGTAAGAAAAGTTGAAACTATAAAGCAAGGCAGTGATATGGTTGGAAACAGGACAAGAGTTAAGGTTGTAAAAAATAAGGTAGCACCGCCGTTTAAAGAAGCTGAGTTTGATATAGTTTATGGAGAAGGTATATCAAAAGAAGGAAATATTCTTGATGTTGGAGTTAATTTGGATATTATTAACAAGAGTGGAGCCTGGTTTTCTTATAACGGACAGAGAATAGGCCAGGGAAGAGAAAATGCAAAGCAGTTTCTTAAAGAAAACGTAGAGCTTTTAAATGAAATAGAAGCTAAAATAAGAGAAAATTTGAGTATAACAGTGAGTAAAAATATGGATAATTTTACAGAAACTGGTGAAGAAGAAATGTTTGAAGACGATGTATAATGCTTTAAATTAGGGCTGCTTTTAATAGAAGCCCTTTTTTGTAATTTTATGATTATATGCCTAAGTGTTTTTTTTCGTGAATGTGACAGGTGAAAATATGGTTATAACTGATGTTAAGAGAAATAAAGATAATGTTATATTAAGTATAGAAGGCAAATACTCTTTGGTTATTTCCGAAGAGGAGTATCTTAGGTTAAATTTGTATGACAAAGCTGAATTAACAAAAGAAGAGTTTGATTATATAAACCATCAAATAAATTTCAGAAAAGCCAAGTCTGTCGCAGTCAGGTTCGTATCTTTAAAATTAAGAAGTGAGAAGGAAATATATAATCGTCTTATTGACTCGGGATATGATGGGAGCACAGTTCTAAAAGTTATTGAAGAGTTGAAGGCAATGGGGTATATCAATGATTTACTGTATGCCAGTAAATTTATACATGATAGGTGTAAACTTAAGCCTAAATCTTTAAAAATGTTAAGGTTTGAACTTAAAAACAAAGGTATACCCGACCCCATCATAGGCGAGGTCTTAGATAAGGCGGATATAGATGAACATGCTGTTGCAGAAGGCCTGGTCAGAAAAAAGTTCGGTAAATATGATTTAAGTGATGATAAGATAGTTAAAAAAGTATATAATTTTTTAGCACATAGAGGATATAGCTTTAGTGTTATTGAAAATGTTTTAAGAAACATACGGGAATGCAAATAAATCGAGAATATTAATAATGAATTTACGAACCTAAGAATTGGAACCGCAGATTCAGGTTCTTTTTTTATTTATATCACAAAATTAATATAAGTTTCTTAAATTTCACATACTATATTAAATACGATTAATCTTACATTTAGCTTATGCTAAATGTAAGATTAATAACGTATTTAATTTAAATGTAAGCTGCTTTTTGTTCTGCAAAGCATTTTGCAGAATATTGCTTTCTATTATATGCCTATAGAATTTCGGTAATATGTCAAGAAATATTTGAAAAAAATTCAGCCGATATTTAGCATAGTGAACCTTGAAAAGAGCATAGCAAAGCTAACCATCACCCGAATTGGTGTGGATATTAGTGTAAAAATTGGTAATTAACTAAGTGGGCTAGTTTTCAGTAATTCCTCCTTTCTGTGCTGGTGGTTTATAAAGTTTTTCTTCGCGCAGCAGAGCAAAGATCAACCTTACAGCTTTACGAGCAGTTAACGCAAGCGCACGCTTGTGTTTGTGGGTTTTAGCTTCTTTAAATTTTCGAGAGTAGTAAAGTGAGAACTCAGGCACATATTTCCTGAGCTGGTCAGCTGCTTGAATAAAATAATATCTGAGATACTCATTACCAGTGCGTTTTAAATACGTGTCCTCTGCTATAAAATCCGCAGACTGGTACTCTGACCAATAAAGGCCGGAAAACTTGGCAAGAGAATTATCGTTCTCAAACCTTGAAATTCCGCCAATTTCAGATATTAAGCCGGCTGCTATGGTAGGGCCTATTCCTTTTACTGATGTGAGGCACAGGTATTGGTTATTAAAACCTGAAACCTCTTGCTGAATGGCTTTTTCAGCTGCTTTCTTTTGTTTTTCAAGTGACTGAATGTTGTCCAGACAGGACTTGATAACAAAATTCAAGGAATTATCCACAGAAGCATTCATTCTGTAGGACTTGCGTACTGCATCCTTGAGGATTAAAGCACTTGCCTTTGGGTCAGAAAAGTGATCCTTACCGTTTTCAACCATGAAATCCACAAGTTCATCAAGCGGTCGAGCCGCAATATCATCTAAAGTGAGGAATTCATGGAATAATTGGGTAGCTGTTGCACCGAAATTATTGCTAAAGACTTTGTTTTGGCAAAGCCCGCTGAATTTCAGAAACAAGTTGCTTAAGAAATAATTCTTTTCCCTGACGATGTTATCCACAATGTGAAATCGGTGACGTGTAAGTCTTTGAAGCGCAAGGTACCTAAAATCGACAGGGCATGACTTGGGAAGTCTTCCAAATCTAAGCCTTTCAGCTATTGTAAACGCATCAATCCAGTCGTTTTTAGGCAAATTACCCAAGGACTTTTTAAAAGCCTCTATAATCTTGGCATTAAAGCTGATAATCATGGGATCATAGGTTTTAAGATCAATATGATCTGCCAGATAGAACTGGAGTGGCCACCCATATACTGAAGTTGATTCAAGTCCGGCAAAAACCTTGTTGATGTTTAACTTTTTACAGCAATCCAGGATATTGCCTGCAATTACTTCTGCACCTATGGGGGTGTTATCCACAGCGAAGCGTTTAATAGCTTCATTACCTTCCTGGTCGAGTATGTATACCTTGACATCATCTTGACTTACATCCATGCCGACATAAAGCTTGTTCATTGTATATAGCACCTCCTTTCACTAGGATAGTAAGATAGTAAGGTTAATTTGAGATAACCCTAGCAACCGGATTTTGTAGCACCCTCGCAATGAACGCATAACAATAAAGACCTCGTTCCTCTGCTGCAAGGGGTCAATATTATGACAACGCAGATTTCGCGTTAGAAAAGGCAAATCCGGTGTAGGAACCACTCTAAAAAAGCGGACGAACCGCAAGGAGGACGAAAGCTTGTCCCATATTAACTTTACAGATTAATAATGCTACAGGTTATCTCAGTTGTAAATATGATTTTGTTTCGCTTCGCTACTCAAAATAGTACACGGCCTACGTGTTTGTTAGATAAAAGAAAACTGATTTGCTATGCTTGATGTGAATTGAATTTTCCAGTTAAATACTGGATATTAAAATACTTAAGGCACGAACACTAATGTGTTGTGTATGAGATTATTATACGAGGAGTCCAGTGGTAAAAAGTCAAGAGGTGATTGGAAAAAATTTTTGAAAATTT
>DAOOVO010000151.1:0-7280 GCA_035370245.1 Pseudobacteroides sp. | reverse complement strand
TTTCTCAAAATTTTTATTATAAACTCTTGACTTTAATTAGCTGGTCTTTCTTTAAATCATTTAATTTTTCCATAGCAGAAAGGACAGATTTATAGTATTTTGGGTATTCATCAATATTAAAAACTTTTAGACTTTTTTCATAGTATGAAATAGCATTTAATACGGCTTTCCCGTTATTACTATTCTTTGCTAAAAGAGTTTCTAAATTTCCCATTTCAAAATTTATTTGAGCATATTTATACGGACTCCTATCTAATGAATAAAATTTGGAAGCCTCATCATACTCTTCTTTCGCAGTGTATAAATACTCTTTTTTGTTTGAATTTTCATAGGATTTCATGTTCATGAAACCTAAATATTGATGAACTTTGGCATAGTTCATAGGAAAACTTTCTGCTGTCCATACTTTCAATGCTTCATCAAAGTATGATTGAATATCATTTGAAGTTTCTTTTAATGGATATATACATTGCAGTGTAAAATTAATAGAACCTAAATAATAATTGATCAGGGCATTATAAGTAGGCGATTTTTCAATTGTATAATCCTCAAGTGCTTTTGTAAGTACTTCTTTTGCTTCTAAAAGACAGTCAACAGATAAATCGAAATTATCCACATCGGAATAAGATTGGGCCATATTATATTGAATTAAAGCATAATCCATGGGGTAATCGCTTAATGTGTAAAACTTAAGAGACTCATTATACAAATCAATGGATTTGTTTAGTAATGATTTATCACCTGTTACATCATACAAAATCCTATAAGCATTACCGAGATTATTTAATATTATTGAGTAGTTTGCAATATCTTCAATGTGTTTATAATAGAGTATGGCTTCCTCATAAAATTTTATAGCATTATTTATATTGTTCTTGGTATGCTTGTACTCTGAAAGTTTACTGTATGCATTTGCTATATTATTTAAAACTTGGGCATAAATATCCGGCATTTCATCCTTTGAAATATTATCAAGCACTTTTTTATATTTTTTTAGGGCTTCTTCTGCATTATTTAAAGAAAGGAGCCTGTTGGAAAGGCTTATCATATCGTTTATGGTATTTTCACCGTATGGCTCAAATATATTGACGATAATTCCTTCACCCACAATTACGATATTATTGCCTCCATTGACCGTTATACTGGTAGTATCCTTGTCCGATGTTATTATAATGTTATTTTTTTTATCCCACCTGACTTTAACTCCAAACTGCTCAGTAATTATTTTTTTCGGTATGTAACTTTTGTTTTTTATCAATATTAAAGGAGAATCCATCAAATCAAATACTTTATCAATATATATATCTTTACTTCCTAACTTGAAATACATTTCCCTGTTATTTAAACTGCAGGTTACGGATTTTTCATTAGGATTCCAACGGACATCCCAACCTAAAGCCTCAAATATGTTTCTTAATGGAAGGTAAATAGTTCCGTTTATCATTTCAGGCTTGGCGTTCTTTATATTTAAGCTGTCAACTGTTATTCTTATATTTTCTGAATAAACTGTCATAGAAGATGAGTTAAACAAAAATACGGTTATTATTAAAGATACTACATATATAAAATACTTATTCTTCATTAAATCACCATCGTTATTCCTTTTCAATGCTGACAGCATTTTCTTCGCCAAAAATAAGGTTTATATCCTGTCCGTTAATACTAATAATATTGTTGTTATATTTACTGGTCTTTTCATTCTTGGTATTATTAATAACTTTATTATTACTATTGTTATTATTACTATTGTTATTTGATTTTACATTTGAATTGGTGTTATTAACTGTTTTACTTTCTGTTGGTGCATTATCTGCAGGATTTTTTGTAAGACTAGGCTTTTGTACGGGCACAGCAGTATGAGTAACTGCTGCAGTATGCTTCACAGCTTGTAAAGAAGCTTCTGCTTTCTTTGCAGATGGAGTTGGTGTAGTATGTACAACCGTATCCTTTGAACCGAATACAGAAAAATTGGTATTCTGTAAATTGGTAAAAAGGGCAATTAAAGTACCGGTAAATATCCAAACCAATACAACACCGAAAACGGAACGGCTTCTTAGATAGTTGGCAACCTTAATAACCTTTTTCCTTGGAGTAAGGTTGAGCTTCCCTTTAAATTCAATTCCTGCACCTGAAAGGTTATTTAAATTACCGTCTTCAGGAAGAACAAGATCAAGCTCAACTACGCCTGTGTATCTGTTTTCTGATTTTCCGGAGGATTGTTTTACCGGTTCATTATCAATTTCATCTTTATCGCAGCTTATATCATCACTTTGATGAGATTGATCTGCATTTGAAACAGATACACTTATGGCTTCTCTTAGAAAATCGTTAAAGGACTTTGTATTAAGAACAATTTCTTTTAAGTTATTATTGATGTTTGAATTAATAAGAAGTTTTTCTATATCATCTCTTATTATTCTTTTTTGTGATGTAGTAGATTCGTTATCAACAAATTCTACTATTTTACTTATATCATAGTTTCTTGGAATAGCTACGTTGCTTCTCCATTTAGATATTATAGATACATCTTTCAATAAATATTGATGTGCTAAAATCTTAGCATTTTTTTTGTTACATTAAAAATAATTTCTAGAAGTGCTTTTATATCATAATTGTTACTCATTTCATTACCCCCTAATCTATTACATAAACTTTATAACTATTTTACACTATATATTAATAAAATTCATTATAACATAAAAAACAGTAGTAATAAAAAAGTTTTCGACAAAAAACGACACTGATTAACATAAATAAAGAAAATTTAATATCAATCATCCGTATTTAATCCGTAAAATGTTGCAATATGAAGCATTTGGGCGAACGATTTAATTTACAAAAAAAAGGATTTTAAAAAAAGGAAGAGAATATACTATTTGTATTTTAATGCCAATTACAAAAGATAATGACAACTGGTAGATAGGTCGTGATAGAAAAAATATACAAAGGATGGTGCATATTATGCTGGAAAACAGGGTTCAAGAAGAAAGAAATTTAAAGAAGGAAAATATTAAGAACATGTGTTACATAAGGATTGATAGCATTAGACCAAATCCTTATCAACCGAGAAAGCAGTTTAATCTTTCATCTCTAGAAGAGTTATGTGAGTCAATTAAGCAGTATGGTGTTATTCAGCCTATAAACGTAAGGAAAATTTCAAGCAATACTTATGAATTGGTTTCAGGAGAGAGGAGACTAAGGGCTGCTATGATGGCCAAGCTGGAAGAAATTCCGGCAATTATAGTAAACATAGATGATAATGATTCTGCTGTAATTGCACTGATAGAGAATTTACAAAGAGAAGATTTAAACTATATGGAAGAGGCAGAAGGATATAACAATCTCATTAAGGACCATGGATTTACTCAGGATGAGCTTGCACAGAAAATCGGTAAAAGCCAATCTACTATAGCAAATAAAATTAGGCTTCTTAAATTGGGACCATTGGTAAAGAAAATACTTAAGGACAATAACCTGACTGAGCGGCATGCACGAGCATTACTCAAGCTGCATGATGAACAGATGCAGATGAAGGTTTTAAAGCTTGTATGTGAAAAAGGAATGAATGTAAAAAAGACTGAGGAGCTTGTGGAAAGAGCAATTGCCAAGTATGCAAACAAATCAAACAATATGAGTGCAGGAAGTAATAATAATGGAAAAGACGCGGTGCATGAAAAGAAATTTACAAAGGCGATTAGAGATATTAGAATATTTGTAAATACCATAAAACAAGCCATAGATTTAATGAAGAAATCGGGAGTTAATGCGAAGGCAGCACAACTGGACAGGGGAGAGTACATGGAATTTATTATAAGAATACCCAAAGGTGGGAATACTTAATAAGGGAGCAGATAATTCTGTTCCCTTTAATATATTAAAAAAAAATTAAAAAAAGTGGACAGCTTTTGAAAACTTTATTAAAATTAGTATTGGTGAAATTTCTCTTTAAAATTCATTAGTTATTTTTCCGGAGAAATATATAGCAATTTAGAAAAGGGGTAATTTAATGCCAGATTCAAATGAAGTTAGGGAACAAAGGATTATACCGGTTGATATAGAATCTGAAATGAAAAAATCATTCATAGATTATGCTATGAGTGTTATAGCTGACCGTGCACTTCCTGATGTAAGGGATGGATTGAAGCCAGTTCACAGAAGAATTTTATACGCTATGTCTCTGCTTGGTTTCACTCCGGATAAGCCTCACAGAAAATGTGCTACTACTGTTGGGGAGGTTTTGGGTAAATTTCATCCACATGGTGATGCAGCCGTATATGACAGTATGGTTCGTATGGCTCAGGATTTTTCATTGAGATATATGCTTATTGACGGACATGGTAATTTCGGTTCTGTAGACGGTGATCCTCCTGCTGCCATGAGGTATACAGAGTCAAGGCTTTCAAAGATATCAATGGAAATGCTCAGTGATATAAATAAAGATACTGTTGATTTTAAGCCGAACTTTGACGAGCATGAAATGGAGCCTGTTGTATTGCCGTCAAGGTTTCCAAACCTTTTGGTAAACGGTTCATCCGGTATAGCAGTTGGTATGGCTACAAATATACCTCCACACAATTTGAGTGAGGTTATAGATGGAATTATCAAAATTATTGACGAGCCGCAAGTAACAATTGATGAATTGAATAAGATAATAAAAGGACCTGATTTTCCTACTGCAGGTATTATAGTAGGAAAGCAGGGAATAAGAGATGCCTACAGAACAGGTAAGGGCAGAATTGTTGTAAGGGCACAGGCAACAATTGAGCAAATGCAAAACAATAAACAGCGTATTGTTGTTACAGAGTTACCGTATCAGGTGAACAAAGCAAGATTAATAGAGAAAATAGCCGATTTGGTTAAGGATAAGAGAATTGAAGGCATTTCAGATCTTCGTGACGAATCGGACAGAGAAGGTATGAGAATTGTTATTGAGCTCAAAAGAGATGCCAATGCTAATGTTGTATTGAATCAGCTTTACAAAAATACACAGCTTCAGGAAACATTCAGTGCAAACATGCTTGCACTTGTTCAAACCGAAGATAAGAAGTTTGAGCCAAGGGTATTGAATTTGAGACAGGCTATTGATCATTATATTGATCATCAGAAGGAAGTTATAGTTAGAAGGACAAAGTTTGATCTTAATAAAGCTGAAGCAAGAGCTCATATATTGGAAGGATTGAAAATTGCATTAGATAATCTTGATGAGGTTATTAATATAATTAGAAATTCAAAAACAGAGCCTATTGCAAAACAAGGGCTTATGGACAGGTTTAATTTGAGCGAGAGACAAGCACAAGCCATTGTAGATATGAGACTTGGTAGGCTCACAGGTTTGGAAAGAGATAAGCTGGAGACCGAATATAAAGAGATTTTAGAAAAAATACAGTATTATAAAGATGTTTTGGCAAATGAATATCTTGTTCTTAAGATTATTAAAGAAGAACTTACTGTTATAAAAGAAAAGTTTGGTGATGAAAGAAGAACTCAAATTACTATAGATGAAGATGAAATAGATATTGAAGATATGATAAATGAGGAAGAAAACGTTATAACCCTTACTCATTTCGGTTATATAAAGAGACAACCTACCGATAGCTATAAAAGCCAGAGGAGGGGAGGAAAGGGAATAATAGGTCTTAGCACAAGGGAGGAAGATTTTGTTGAGAACCTATTTAGTACCTCAACACATGATTTTATTCTCTTCTTTACCAGTAAGGGAAGGGTATTTAGAAAGAAGGCATATGAAATACCTGAGTCAGGAAGACAGGCCAAAGGAACTGCAATTGTAAATCTCCTGCAGTTAGATCCGGACGAAAGAGTTGCTACTGTTATACCCATATCGGAATATAAGGAAGGCTGCTATCTTGTTATGGCTACAAAGAACGGTCTTGTGAAGAAAACTGATCTTATGGAGTATAACAGCATTAGAAAAGGCGGACTTGCAGCGGTTGCATTAAAGGATAATGATGAATTGATAGATGTTAAGCTTACTGACGGAAATCAGGATATAATGCTTGCAACATTTAAGGGCATGTCTATCAGATTTAATGAAAAGGATGTAAGAGCTGTTGGACGTGTTTCCCAAGGAGTTAAGGGAATCGAGCTTGAGGAAAATGATTATGTAATAGGTATGGAGGTTTGCAGTGAAAACCTGTGTCTGCTTGCTGTAACTGAAAATGGATTCGGTAAGAGAAGCGAGCTTGATGAATATAAGGTTCAATCAAGAGGCGGTAAGGGTATATTAACATACAGAGTTACTGCTAAGACAGGTAATCTGGCTGGTGTAAAGCTGGTTAATGACAGTGATGATATAATGTTGATAAGCTCGGACGGTACAATAATCAGAATGAATGTAAGTGAAATAAGTGTTTTGGGCAGGGCTACCCAAGGTGTCACATTGATGAGAATGAATGAGGGCGACAAGGTTGTTTGTGTTGCAAGAATAGTTAAAGAGGAAGAAAGTGAATCGGAAAATTCAAATGAGGATACTGAAAATATAGAAGAAAGCCCAGCTGAAGATAATAGTCATGAAGAAGCATAATTAGATCATTTTCTAATTCCATCTGGCTAATTAAATATTGTTATAGAAGAACGATCTGTTAAGTTTTATGAAAAAGCAGGTCGTTCTTTCTATATTAATATAAAATTTATTAGTATAAAATTGATTAATATAAAATGATTAATTTAAAATTGCTATAGAAGTTCTTTAATTGTTCCTTAAATAGAATAATATTAAGAAAAATGAAGATAAACGGACATATTTAACATAAACATCTCATTATGACAATATACTATTGTTGAAAAAGAATTCTATAGGTGTTATAGTAAAAAAGCTGTTGCCGACACGTTGCTTGAAATAAATAAAAAAGCAAAAAAGGTGTTGACAACATGAAAAAAGTGTGATACTATGATTAAGCTGCTTCTTGAGTGGCAATGGACTTTGAAAAGTAAACAGTGTAAAAGACGAAAGGAACTCGTTAATTTAAAGATGAATTTTAAAGGTTCATCAAATTTGAGTAACTTGCGAACTTTATAATAAAGTCAGTAAGTCAGAGATGATTTAAGAGTTACTTAGCGTAAATCTTAAACATTATACTAAAAGAGCTAATTAAATTTTCAAATATTAATTTGAGAGTTTGATCCTGGCTCAGGACGAACGCTGGCGGCGTGCCTAACACATGCAAGTCGAGCGGAGATACATTGAAGATTTATCGGATATGTATCTTAGCGGCGGACGGGTGAGTAACGCGTGGGTAACCTGCCTTATACAGGGGGATAAC
>DAOOVO010000150.1:0-7330 GCA_035370245.1 Pseudobacteroides sp. | reverse complement strand
TATTGCGCAGGCCTGTTTACTCCATCAGGAAATGACGCTGAAGTGATAACCCCACTTCTCCCGTTCTTGCATGCGTCGTTGTTTCCTTTTCAATCCGTCACTTGATGGCGGCTTGTTACTGTTGCGGCTGTTTATATGTAATCGCCGTTCAAGCTCTTCAATCCTGGCAAAAAGTCTTTCTATCAGTTCAATAACTGCTTCAGGATTTTGCTCTATTAATCTTCGTATTTCTTCTCGCTTCATGCGACATAATATATACTATGACTGTAAAATTAATAGTCTTTTTTCATTTCTTTAAAATTTTTTTGCTGAATAGTTACGAAAAATGATTAAATTCAATTAGTAGGAAATTGAGGAATTTGTTTAAAAAATCAGTTTTTATGGTAAAATGACATATACTGGCCCCGATTTCAACCGAGCAATGAATTGGCATAAATATTGGTTGAAATCGGAGGATACTGTGCCACGAACTAACAGTATAACAAAGGAACTAACGTCATTGCGAGCGGAAGCGAAGCAATCTTGTCCCGTTTTGCCTGAAGCGAGACAGTTTCTCGATAAGTCTTACATCTTATGGTTTTCATTGCTCGGTGTGCAGATAAGATAAATCATGATATGACGGCAAGCATTAGCAAAAACATGGAAAATCCGCTTGCGGTGATTCGGCTCAATGTGGCTTCTGTATAAGACCGTATATGCAACAAATCCAATTGAAAGCTTAAACAGCCATTTCGATGGGTTTGCGCATTGTGTGAAAGGTTTCATGGGAATACCTTCTATGGTGCTCACCATGGAAAAAATTTCTGGGTGACAAAATATTTTTTTAACAAACTTACGTGATAGATACATAAAAACTACCGCTGTGGTAGTTTAACGAAAAACGGGACAATTTCAAACAAAATAATATTACTTTCTTTATTTTCTGGCTCCTATTCAAATCAATATAAACACCAGGAAATACAGTTCAATACGCCACCTTTATGTGATAAAATAGAGGATTCAATAGGAATTATCTTTGTGCGTGGAAGAGACTTTTTCATAATTGACAATGCGGCATCATCACTATCGATTCCATATATCGGCATCATCAAATGTGTGCCAAGGTGTAGATAATTAATATGATTACCAAAAGCGCTTTGAATTCCTTCGTTTGACTCATCACTGAATAATCCATTTGGAACATCAATAAATCCCACAGAACTCCCTAATTCCATTTTAATATGTTTTTTAACACTATCAATGAATTTATTTTCTTCAAAACAATCTTGCGGATACCGTGAAATAACCAATTTATTTTTGCTAATAAAACGAATTAAACCATCAACATGTCCTGTTGCATCACCCGGTTCTTCGTCAATAAATATTAATTTTTTGATTCCAAGCATCTGATTGAATAAATCATATATATCTATTTTTGAGAAACTATTGTTATCCGTTATTATTCTTGAAGTAACGATTCCAATACCATTTCCGTTATGGGTGAAATTCCCCAAATCCCAAATTAACGGGAATGATATGGCCTCCACATGTAATACATCGAGCAATAAACGACCGGCATTATCACATACATCCGCTTCACGGGAAGATAGATATTTGGGATGGTATTTTGCCTTTATATATACACGGTTACCCGAATCATCAATTACACAAAGTGGCGCCCAGTCCCTAATCCATATATCATAGGATTGACTATTGCTACTAAATGGCATATCAATATATGAAACTGATTTATGGATTTCATTTTCTATCAGCAGTTTGTTAATTTCATTTTGTTGTTCTCGTTTGTTGATGATTAAAGATAAGCCCAAAGTATTTGGAATCTGTTTGATAAGGTTGAGAAAGTTAGGAATCAGATGATTCCGCTTGGGAATTCCTCCAGGCCATACAAGAAACAATTCTTTTGGTATTGACCATTCTGGTATGATTTTATATCTAGATGTCATACCTACCATATAAATAGAAAATTATTTTTAGCGTCCCTGTAAAAATCCACATTTTCAAACCGCTCTGTGGCTGAAAACGAAAACCGCTCAAACAGCTGCTTTTCGGTTAAATTCCACATCTCTTTAAAATCTCAAGGCTTACCAATATATTCACGGGAAAATTCGGCCGGCCATTGTTCTGACTATACAGCACGGAAAACGCATGCTCGTCTATTTTTAAAAACACGCGTGTAAAAAATATATTCGACCAATGCTTTTAAAGCTTCTTTCTAAGACGCTTTCTTCATATCGCTTTCTATCGGAAACAATTTTCGCTGCAATGCTTTTTAATTGTCTACGAACATAGCATATTTCCAATTTTTAAAGGTATGTCACTATCCCAGTATATATTATTTGTCAATTCATTTTTGACTATGTTTTTACAGGGATGCCATAATTGTTTCTTGATAATATCAGGTTTTGAAGTTGGAGTACAGATTGACCTCTTAAGCTTAGAAAATTATTACCACAAAAGGCAATTCATATCGAATTGAAAAAGGCGTGAAGCTAGCTAAGATGCTTGGCAAACAGAAACCAAACTAATATTTTTTAGGTACGGGTTACGTACATACAGGAGTGGGGGGAATATAAGTGAGCCTTGATAGCTGGGAGTGATTTTCGCAATTTATTTGGTAAGCCTTATTTCACCAAGCGGTAATACAAAAAATACAAGTAGACAAACAGGGGAATTGCCGGTATAGTAATTCTGTTTTTAGCTTCAATACTTTACGGATTAGTAATAAATAAAGTGCAGTCATTTAAGGAGCAGGAAAATGTATTATAATCGAACTATTTCAAAGGAATTTGCGAGTTTATTAGAAACTGGCGGTAATTTAAGATGGTTATTTGACTTCGTCAAAAATCATAAGCAATTAGATTTTTTAATTGGTAAAAATAATTCTAAAGAGTGGATTTCAGTCTATCTTGGTCTTACAAGAATTTTAACTATTATAAAAGAAAATAGCACTAAGTTTTCATTTGAGGCAGCCAACAAGTACAAAGAAATTTCGCCAAACCTTTATGAAAAGAAAACTTTGAATGAAAACTATCAGAATGAAATTGAAGATTTAATTACTCAAATTGAACAGAACAATAAATTTGACAGGTATTATAAAAACAAAAAAGAAGGTTTTTATCAAAACGAATTATCGAGAACATTTGGAATATGTGGCAAGCCTAATACTGATTTTGTAATTATTGACAAAGAAGCAGTAATCGGATATTCAAACCAAGCAGAGAAAGACAATCTTTTTGGAAACCTTCAACAAAAATACAAAAAATTACAGCGAGAAATTTCCGACCTCAATCCTGAACGATACGGAAAAGATTTATGGAAAAAAGCAATTGGCAACGAACTTGATTTTTTAGCATTGGACAAAGACGGAAATATTTTGTTGATTGAATACAAACATGGAACAAACATCTCTGGAATTTACCTTAGTCCATTGCAAATAGGGTTATACTACGATATTTTTTCAAGTTTTCCGAAAAACGAATTGGAAAATGCTGTTTTTGAAATGTTGGAGCAAAAACAAAAAATTGGTTTAATAAATCCGAATTGGAGAAAACCTAATAAAATTAAAAATATTATTCCGGTCTTGATTATTTCGGAATATAATTACAATAGTTCGGCAAAGACGAAGTTCGATGAAATTTTACAATTTACAAGAAAACAACTTGGGTCAAATTTCTTAAATAACCTTCAAACATACAATTTTACTTTGAAAAACGGTTTATCAAATTGGTAATTTATGAAATTTAAAATCCATCGTGGCACAAAGGAAATTGGCGGTTCGTGTGTGGAAGTCTGGACTGAAAACACAAGAATATTGCTAGACTTTGGTATGCCATTAGTCGAAAGAGATGGCAAAGAATTTGATTTCAGCAAATTCAAAGAGTTAAACACTCAAGAATTGATTGAACACGGCGTTTTGCCTGATATTAAGGGGCTTTATAATGAAACTGATAAATTGATTGATGGTGTAGTAATATCGCATCCACACCAAGACCATTACGGACTAAGCAATTTCATTGATAAAAAAGTAAAACATTTTTTAGGTGAAGCAACTCATAGAATAATTGAAATCAACAATTTATTTACTCCGCAAAAAATAATCATCGAAAATGCTACTTATTTTGAAAAAGAAAAGATTTTTCAAATTGGCGACTTTTCAATTACGCCTTATTGGGCTGACCATTCCGCTTTTGATGCCTATTCCTTTTTAGTTGAAGCGGAAGGTAAAAGTATTTTTTATACAGGTGATTTTAGAAACCACGGCAGAAAAGCAAAAGTTTTTAAATGGTTTACTCATAATGCACCTCAAAATGTTGATTATTTGCTTCTTGAAGGCACAACCATTGGCAGAGAAAGCAAACCATTTAAAAATGAAACTGAAATTGAGAATGACTTAATCGAGGTTTTCAAACAGAAAAATAAAATCAATTTAATATACACGTCAGGACAAAACATTGATAGAATTGTTTCAATTTATCGGGCTTGCATAAGAACCAATAAAATTTTTGTCGTTGATGTTTATGTAGCAGCTATCCTGAAAACATTATCTAAATTCGCTAAAATCCCTTTTCCTTCAAAAGAATTTGAAAATTTGAAAGTAATGTTTCCTTATTACACAAGCAGACGGCTGAAAAATGAAGGGAACGAGAAAATTTTGTATCAATTTAAGAATTACAAAATCACAAAAGAAGAAATCAGCAATAAGTCAGACAGAATTGTAATGATTGCAAGACCATCGATGCAAAAGGACTTAGAAAATATTCAAGAAATTGAAAGCGGTAACTTAATTTATTCTATGTGGGAAGGGTATTTGCAAAAAGCGGATACAAAGAAATTCATAGACTATTTGACAAATCGCAATTTCACAATTCATAAAATTCATACAAGCGGACACGCAGACACAGAAACATTAAAACAAATGGTTGAAGCAATAAAACCAAAAAATATTGTTCCAATTCATACTTTTAGCGGAAGCGAATATGACAAGATTTTTACAACACCGATAGTTGAAATGAACGATGGAGAAACAAAAGAAATATAATGAACTGAAAAGCCCACAGCACATAGCCAAACACATTGTCAGGTCCCACCAGCCAACGAAAAAGACAAAACCAGCAAAAGAGCTTACTTACTTAAACGTACGGCAGACAGAAATGATGCAGCAGAAATGAAAGAAATATGACGAGAAAACGGAAGCACAGCTTATCGCATTAGAAAAGGCCAAGGAAGCGAAGCAGGAATGCGGGGAGATAGAAACAGAACATCCCGGCTACCTGGGGGCGCAGGATACGTTCTATGTGGGTACGTTAAAAGGAGTGGGGAGGATCTATCAGCAGACGTTTATTGACACGTATTCCAAGGTGGTACTCGCAAAGTTGTATGATCGGAAGAACGCGCTGGTAGCCGCCGATCTACTCAATGACCGCGTCGTGCCGTTTTTTGAGGAGCATGATGTGCCGCTTCTGCGAGTGCTCACGGATCGTGGAAGCGAGTATTGCGGAAATATGGAACGCCATGAGTACGAATTGTATCTTGCGCTTGAAAATATCGATCACAGCAAGACCAGAGCGCGCCGTCCGCAGAGTAACGGCATTTGCGAATGGTTTCATAGAACGATTCTCAATGAGTTCTACCGTGTTGCCTTTCGAAAAAAGCTTTACAATTCTCTCGAAGAATTGCAGGTTGATCTTGATGTGTGGCTTGCGCAGTACAACAACGATCGGCCGCACAGCGGGAAGTATTGTTTTGGAAAAACGCCGATGCAGACGTTTAAAGATTCAATACCGCTGGTAAAAGAGAAAATGCTACATTTAAGTTTACAGCCAAATCAGTGCATGGAAGTGTCAGATGAAATCTAACGTAATACAAGATTACCACGAAAGAGATTTTCCTTCTTCTTTTCGAATGTGTTCTATTACAAAGTCAACAGCCGTAATTCCACCATGAGTAGAAATTATTTTATTATCGTATTCATCAGATATTATTGCAACCATTAATAAAGCATTAAAAAACTCATCTTCATCAATATGTTCTCCTCCGAGGAGATTATATTTATAAATAACCATATCATCCTCAATTGCAAAGGCGCCAAAACTCATTCTAGCATTTAGATTTAAAAGTTTTGACATAAGCACATTGTCTACACGAACATTTCTAACAACAATACTAAAAATAGAAACCATTTCCGTTTTTAAATTATCATCAATGATAGGAAATGTTATGTAAACAATTGTTGAACCTTCAACAACCCAATAACCATCATCGCCCCAGTCATTTAATTGAACATTTCTGTTTGCTGCATAAGTTATAACTTTCGATTTGGCCGATTTCATATAAAACTCCTAATATATATTGATGAAATATTTGTATAATTAATTCATTATACTTTAAGGCTGTTGACGTAAAATATTTGAAAGCAAATGGCGCCTAACTAATATTGTCTGTAGAAAAATTCGTTAAAAAGTCAAGCAAATTAATAGAGTAATTGAATAATTTTTTCAGGAAGGGGATTAATTCTTAACATAATACGAAACAATTGTATAGTGGTAGAGAATATTGAAGGAAAGGGTGTGCGAACATGGATGATAAACAATATGAACTGTATATTCGTCCCTTTGTAGAGCATTATTCGGTTCACCAGTAGCTTGCCGATACTTATTCAATGCCTCTGGATAACTGTACCCAGGACAATGCCGCACGTTATTATCTTTTTCTCATCGAGGAGGTGAAGGCCTCCTATTCCACCGTGCGGTTACACCGCTTTGCCCTTTCCTATTATTTCGAAGGGATACTGAAAAAGCACCTGGACCTTTCATGCGTCACTACGATGAGGAAGGGAAAGCATCTGCCAACGATTTTAACCAGGAATGAGATTGTCCGCATACTGAAGCAGATTCACAACATCAAGCACCGTCTCATCATCGCCCTGCTCTACTCCGTTGGGCTCAGGGTATCCGAGGTAGTCAACATCAGGGTCGGGCATGTCTCCATGGAAAACCTCACCCTGTTTGTTGCAGGCGGCAAGGGCAACAAGGAACGGGTCACCATATTCTCCGAGAGTCTTCGGCCTTCACTTGAGGAGCTCATAGAGGGCAGGGATGGCAATGAGTTTCTCTTCACGTCTGAATATCTGGGACGGAAGCAACTCCACGTGCGGTCCGTGCAGATGATATTCAAGCGGGCCCTAGTGAAATAAGTAAAAATTGATGTTTTTTCTTGATCATCATTTCAAAAACCCAGATAAAATCGCCTTTATTCAAACTATAATATTCTCTGTTCGTAACTATTCACCAACAGCTGGCATAAATTGGTTGTTTTCAAATAGGCCCTGCAA
>DAOOVO010000149.1:0-7427 GCA_035370245.1 Pseudobacteroides sp. | reverse complement strand
ATTTGAAATACTATTAAATTTCTGGGGACTTTTTCAGTGGTCTCGAACCGTCCCCTGTGGACATATACTCTTATAATTATTAATCATAGAGGTTAGAGCATGGAAGTAATATATAAAAATAAAAGGCCTAAAATCCTTTTTACTCAACAATTACCGCTGTCCCTGATGCTGTTACCATGAGCATATTGTTTGCTGAACCTAATACTTCATAGTCTACATCAACACCTACAACCGCATTTGCACCCATATTTTTTGCTCTCATTTCCAATTCACGGAGTGCATTTTGCCTTGCTTCAATAAGCTCACCTTCATAAGACCCTGATCTGCCTCCAAAGAAATTTGTTAAGCCTGCTGCGAAATCCTTTATAAAGTCAACACCGGAAATAACTTCTCCAAAAACAATTCCCTTATAGTCCACAATTTTTTTACCTTCGATAAAGGGTGTAGTAGTAATTATCATTATAACCTCCAAGCAATCATTATTATAAATATTATTAGATATTTTACTTATTATATCACATTATATTAACTGTGAACTGTTTTTTATCAATCTATTTTAAAAATTGATATATTAATCCATGAAATAACTAAATATTTTCAGCAGTTTCTTGGTAACATTTAAAACAACAACCGAAGCAATGGCATTTGAAAAAGTAGCAAAAACATCAGGACTAAAGGGCAGATTGATTCCCGTTCCTTCAATTATCGCATCAGGATGCGGATTAGCTTGGCGGGAAAATCCGGATAATAGGGTCTTGATTGATAAATCAGAGAAATAAGCTGCTAATTTTGATTTTTATCAGATAATTTAAATCCCCTAACAAATATTAGGGGATTTTGTGTGTGCTCGGTATGGGCGAGGATGCTAGTTACCTAACATATTCATTATCCACTTCACGTATATTTTCATATTCTTTGTTTTCCATTATCTTTATGATTCTTTCAACCATTTCATACACATCTTCATAAGAAACATATAAAGGAACCGGAGCCAATCTAATAACATTAGGATATCTGAAGTCGGGAATAATATGATTATTCTTAAAAGCTTCGTTAATTCTCAATGCGTCTTTATGAGTTAATGCAACGTGTCCTCCTCTTACAGAATCTTCTCTTGGATTTCCGACACCGAATCCATACTTAGCAAGTTTTTCATCGATTAAATACATCATATATGCTGTGATTTTTAATGATTTCTCTCTGATGTTTTCGACACCTGCTTCATTAATCATTTTTAATGAACCTTCAAGAGGTGCCATTGACAATATGGGTTGTGTACCTATCTGCCATCCCCCTGCATACTCAGCATGCTCGAATTCCTGCGAAAGATTAAATTGAGTTTCTTTTTTGTTTCCTTGCCATCCTGCAAGACCCGGCTGCATTTTAAAATGCTTTTTATTTATATAAAGTCCTGCAATAGCCCCGGGGCCGCCGTTTAAATATTTATAATTACACCATACTGCAAAATCAGGATCTATTTTTTTAAAATCATGAGGTACAACGCCAATTGAATGACAAAGGTCAAATCCTACGTATATGCCTCTTTTGTGTGCTTCTCGTGTTATTTTTTCCATATCCAGCAACTGTGCCGATCTGTACAGCACTGATGGCAGCAGAATTATGCACACATCATCAGTCATAGCTTCTATCATATCATCTTCATAAATATACTCACCATCACGGCTTTTTACCACCTTTAAGCATTTATCAGGATCATATCCATGAACTCTGATATCGCTCATTGCGGCGTACTTGTCAGTCGGAAAGTTTATATCATCCATAATAATTTTATTTCTTTCAGGTGTAGGTTTATAGAATGTATTAATACCCTGGTGTATATTGACTGTAGTGCTGTTTCCGCAAGTTACCTCTTCCGGATCTGCATTTATCAGGGGTGCCATCATAGCGCCTAACTTGTCCTGATACAAGAAATATCCGCCTTTAGTCCAAACACCGATACCTAATTCCTTCCAGTCCTTGAGTGCTTTCAATAATGTTTCTTCGGCATCTTTACTGCACAATCCGCATGAGTTTCCATCCATATAGATTTCACCTTCGTTTATATAAAAACGTTCTTTATATTTTGCCAGTTTATCCTCTTGATCTAATTTCTTTGCAAAATCCCTTGTTAATTCGAAGTTATACATATTCTTCCTCCAATATTATATATTTAAATATATATCCAAACTGCTAAAATAATTAATACCTATATGTTTTTCTCGCCTATTGTTTCTAGAAATTCGTCATAGCTTCTTTTTTTCATATATAGTGTAGAACAATCCGGCGAAAATAACAAGACCTACATAACCTGAAATAGGATAATTAATTGAATCCCCTGACTAATATTTTGGGACCTCATTTTATATACCTATACACAATTATGTACAGGTAATGCAATATTAACTATATACATTTAAGCAAATATTGGTACAATATATATGTAAGGATAATTATATTTTAACTTGAAACTGATGGTGCCAGGGAAAGCTCCGAAAAACTTAGTTCTATGAATAAAACAAATAAATATGGCATAAATATTCTTAACCTTCATAAATTAACGTTGAAAACCAAGGTAAATTGTGGTATAATAAATTATCAAAAACGTTGAAAATCTGGGGGTTAAGAATAAAATGATAGGTAAGAATAAAGCACAATTTGATGTATTTGATAATATAATTTTTGATAAGTTAATTCCAAAGAATCATTTGTTGGTTGAAATAGATGAAGTAGTAGACTTTTCGTTTGTATATGAGAAATTAAAAGATAATTACAGTACTATTGGAAGAGAGTCTAAAGACCCTGTAATGATGTTTAAAATATTAATTCTTGAATATTTGTATTGCCTATCAGACGTAAAAGTTGTTGAAAGAACTAAAACTGATGTAGTTTTTCGCTGGTTTTTAGGATTAAAACTTGATGATTCAGTACCAGACGATACAACAATTAGTTATTTCAGAATTAATCATGTTGGTGAAGAAAAATTTGAAGAATTCTTCAATGAAGTTGTAAAACAATGCATCGGTAAAGGTTTGGTTAAGTCAAGGCGATACATAATTGATTCAACAGATGTAGCTGCAAATGTAAATTATCCTTCAGAGAAAAAGCTTGCGAGAAAATCATTTGAAAGAGTAATAAAGGAATTAGAAAAAATCAATTTTGAGATAGCTAAAGGCCAATTAGAAAAATATGAAAATGATATACAGAAAGAATATGACAAAAACGAACATGTAAAATCTAAGAAATACTTTGAAATAACAAAAGAACATCTTGGTTATCTGTATATTAAAACCTATGATTTGCTTCAAGAAAACAACAATGAAAGCAACAAATATCAAGAAGCTTTTGATATTTGCTACACCTTGGTAAATCAATACCTCAATAACGAAAAAGATAAAATTGTAAGTATTGTAGACCCTGAAGCAAGAGTTGCTCATAAATCTCCAGGCAATATAAAAAGGGGTTACAAGGATCATATTATGGTTGATGAAGACAGCGAAATAATATTGTCGTCAGTACAGACTCCTTTTAATGTAGGAGATGAAAAAAAGTTAAAAGAATTAGTTGAAAAAATAGAAAACAATTTTGAAATAAAACCGAAAGAAATAACTGCAGACAAGGTCTATGGGACAACTGATAACAGAGCATATTTAAAAGATAATGAAATTACAGCAAATATTGCATTTTACAAGGAATCTAACAAGGAAATAAAATATTTCGGACTAAAAGATTTTGAAATATCAAATGATGTTAACTCAGTTAAGTGCCCAAATGGAATAATTTCAACAAGCTTTAAGGTAGTAAGTCAAAAGGATAAGGAATTTAGGGTATTCAAATTTGATAGAAAAGATTGTGATAGTTGTAAGCTTAGAGATAAATGTTTAATGAAAAATAAGAATGGGAAATTTATTAGAAAATCAAGGTGTTTAGAAGTTCCACTAAGATATGACGCTGTATTAAATGATTTACAACGAGTAACAACTATGGAATTTGAAACAGTTTACAATAAGCGCTATAAAATAGAAAGAAGATTTGCAACAATGGCAAGAAACCACGGTCTGAGGAGATGCCGCTACTTAAAACTAAAAGGAGCTAAGATACATATTACAATGGCCAATTTAGTGTGCAATATTGTAAGGATGATAAACCTACTGTTACATCAGCCTGATATTGTTGTCCCGTAAAATTAAATATTGCTCCAATTTGGAGCAATATTTAATAAAAATCAAGCTATTTGTGGGCAGTTTTCTACATTTAGTATCAAATTAATGTTATTGTTTGAAATTTATAAATATTTCACTATATTGTTCATCTTAATAATGTAAGTTTATAAATTTCTAATTTTTTACCTCCATATTTTCGGAGCTTTCCCTCGCAGATTTAGATCTCAATTGTGTGTTTGGAATGGGTGGCCATGGAAATATGGCAACTCTGGATGCACTGTACAAGGCAGAAAAAGAAAGGGGTTTTAAGACATACATAGTTCATGACGAGTCTGTAGGGGCCGCAGCTGCCGGTGGTTACTTCAAGGCAACCGGAAAACCGGGATTGTTATTTGTTACAAATGGACCGGGTATGATGCAGGCGATTCCCGGACTTGTTGAACAAGCAATGGAGAACAGTGCAATTATAGTTGTTAGTGGAGATATTCCAACAGCCCAATGGGGTTATGGGGCCGAAGAAGAATTAGATATTTATCAGGATGATGATCAGACAACTCTGTATCGGGGTTTTGCAAAGAGAATATTTAATGTTGTTGACCCTAAACAAATACCTGATGCTGTTGTCAGAGCTTATACAACAGCCATGGGTGGAAGAACAGGGGTTGTGCTTATTAACATTCCTGTAGATGTTCAAAGCAAAGTAATTACAAAGGAAATGCTTGAAAAAGACTACAGGCTGAAAGAAAGGGCAATTATAGACAGACCAAGAGGCAGCAGGGAAGCTGTTGAAAAGGCTGCTGAATTATTGGCAAATGCAGAAGCTCCGATGATTATTTGTGGTGTTGGGGCTGTAATTTCTGATGCCAGTGATGAAGTAATTGAATTGGCCGAATTACTGGATGCTCCTGTGGGCACAGCCTACATGGGTCAAGCTATTATTGGCGGAAACAATCCCTACTATGCAGGAAGAGTTGGAGGATGGGGCAACAAGTATGCTAATCAAGCAGCATGGAATTCTGATGTTATAATAACATTAGGCAACAAATTTGACGAGGATGAAACAGGTGCATGGGAAGTTGGAGATACTTACAATATTAAAAAGACAAAGATTATTCATGTACACATTGATCCAAGAGAATTAGGTAAAATTTATCCTACGGAAGTTGGAATCCATGGTGATCCCAAGGAAGTTCTAAGGGAGATTATAACCCTGATTAAGAAAAAAGGAAAGACCTTTAACAGAGGTACAAAAGAAGCTATAGCAAAAGCAAGAGCTGAGTACTACGAAGAAATGAAAGAATACAGGGAAAGCAACAATGTACCTATTAATCCTTTCCGTTTTGTCAAGGAATTGGAAGAAGTATTTCCCAAAAACGGCATCCAGGTTGGTGCGGCAATATGTGCAAGAAATTACTATTGCCACGACAATCCCAGGAGTGCCTACTATGGTTATGGAATGGGATTAATAGGAACGACCCTGGCGCAGGCTCTGGGTTTTGCAGTTGGATGCCCTGACAGGAAAATTGTGTCGGTTGAAGGAGATGGAGGATTTCTAATCCATTCCAGTATGCTGGCTACAGCTGCTGAATATAATCTTCCTATAACTTGGATAATAGTTAACAACTCATCTTATGGAACAGTTTGGGGATTGCAGAGGCAATACTTTGAAAACCGATCAATATTTACGGAATTCAAGTATGAAAATGATGATGTCTATGTACCGGATTATTCAAAAATAGCAGAGGGCTTTAGAGTAAAGGGATTTAGGGTTGAAAAACCCGAAGACATAAAGCCTGTATTGGAAGAAGCACTGGCATATAACGGACCAACCCTGGTTGATGTTGTGGTTGACAGAATATTCAGCAGTACTCCACCTACCGTAAGCAGATGCGGATGGGACAAATATTATCCTGCTTGGGAATGACCGGAAAGGAGAGCAAAAAATGAAAATTGGTATTGTAAAAGAAATAAAACCCAGCGAATACAGGGTAGCTGCTATACCTGCTGGTGTAAGAGAATTGGTTAGAAATGGCCATGAAGTAATTATTGAACATGATGCAGGCATTGGGAGCGGCTTTACAGATGAAATGTACGAAAAAGCCGGGGCCAGGATTGTAGATAAGGCAGAAGAAGTCTGGACAAGTGTTGATATGATTTATAAGGTGAAGGAAATATTTCCTGAAGAATTTAAGTATTTAAGAGAAGACTTAATCATATTGACATACATTCACTCAAATGCCCACCTGGAACAGACCAAGGCCTTGATGGAGTCTAAGTGCATTTCTATTGCATACGAGGATATTTCTGATGATAAGGGACAATGGCCGCTTTTAAGCCCAATGAGCGAGCTTGCTGGTAAGGGTGGTTTCCTGGCAGCCCTTCATTTCTCACAGACAATCAACGGCGGAACAGGGAAGTTGCTTGCCAATGTTTGTGGTGTTGAAACACCGGTTATTACTATCATTGGCTGTGGAAATTCAGGTTTTGGTGCTTGCGAATTGGCAGCTGCATTTGGAAACAAAGTAAATGTTCTTGACATTAACTATGATGCCATGATGGAAGCAAAGAAACGCCTGCCTAAAAATGTAACCTTCATGTTTTCCAATAGAGAAAACCTGGTAGAATGCATGAAGACCTCTGATGTTATCATTAACTGCGTCTTGTGGCCAAAAACCCGTAAAGATCATCTGATATACAGGGAAGATCTTAAGCTGATGAAGAAGGGTGCGATGATTATCGACGTGGCATGCGATGAAGGCGGTGCAATTGAAACTTGCCACAGCACCTGCCATTCAGATCCAATTTATTATGTTGATGGTGTTATGCACTATTGCGTGGACAATATTCCATCAGCATTTGCCCAGACTGCATCTACAACTCTTTGCAATGCAACTCTTCCCTATGCCCTGGCTATTGCTAATAAGGGTGTAAGGAAAGCACTTAAGGATGACAGACACTTAAGAAGGGGATTGACCACGATTGATGGCAAGCTGACTCTTCTTGAAACAGCAGAAAAATTAAATCTGCCTTATACCAATGCAGAAGAAATAGTGATGACTTTCTAAGCTGATAAGACAATAAGAGTAAAAAAGAGCTCTGAATACGTAATATGAGAATTCAGGGCTCTTCTAACGTCGAATGAATATTATTCGATTTGTTTATAAATGACAAATATATAATCAGTTATAAATGCCTATAGATTGAGATATTTGGCAAAGTTGTAAAATAAAATGACCGAAAAAAAGAATGATTCAGAGGAAGATTTCT
>DAOOVO010000148.1:0-7432 GCA_035370245.1 Pseudobacteroides sp. | reverse complement strand
CAAAGATCGATATTACCTGTTTTTAACAGGAGTTATTGCAGTGGAATCAAATTTATTTTTGTTGCGATGATTTTAATATTAGGATTAATTATGTTTCTTTGCCCTAAAATAAGCACAAAAAAGGAATTAAGAGATTCCGAAGAGGCTGTAAGTAAAACAAAGAAAAGCGGGTTAATTCTTTCTATTGTCGGTTTTTTGGTATTAGCTTTTCTCATCTTAAAAGAGTTTATGATGTAATTATAGTATTAAAAGTATTCTGTAAGCATGTTCTGGCAGAATACTTTTAATTTTCCCATAGAAATTTAAAAAATATGGAATTTTATTTTTTATCCATAAACTACATACTCCAATTCAGTTTACTTTCATATTTAAATAACGTATTATGTTAACCATAATGCTTTAGTATTGCCTATGAACTTATATCTTATTTCCAAGGCATATATTATGTAAAGTGAGTGGGGTTATGAGTATAAGACTAAATTATATAAAAAATTACAAGCCAAGAACCCAATCTAAAAGTAAATTCTATATACCTGTCGTAAGTAAATTCTACATCAGTCATTTTTTTGCAATTATCTGGCTTGTGCTATCCATAATTGTAGCTAAAGATTGGATATTGGACTTATCCCAAATAGTATATGCCTCTCTCAATAGCAATAATTGGAGGAATTGCATTTATCCCAGGGTATATTAATACATTTTTAGTCGTAAGCCTGCTTTTGGACAATCAGCCAAAGCTCAAGGATGATACGCCCAAAAAGGATGTTACTATTCTTATCGCAGCAAGAAATGAGGAAAACAGAATTGAAGAAACATTAAGATATATTTCCAATCAAGACTATGAAGGCAAAATCAAAGTTATAATCATTGATAATGCTTCTAGTGACAACACTTCTTATTGTGCGGCAAAGGCAGGAGAAAAATTTAATATGGATTTGCAAATAATTAAAGAGGCGTCACCTGGAAAATTTAACGCTCTAAACACAGGACTTGGCAGTGTATCAACCGAACTTGTAATTACAGTTGATGCGGATACACTTTTACACAAATCTGCTGTAAGGTATTTGGTTGCAAGGATTGAAAGCAGTCCTTCTGAAGTGTGTGCGGTCGCAGGCTCCGTCCTTGTTCGAAACAGCAGATACAATTTATTAACCAGAATACAGGAATGGGATTACTTTTTGGGCATTGCTTCCATAAAAAGACTTCAAGGGCTATATCAGGGAACTTTAGTTGTACAGGGAGCATATAGCATTTATAAGGCTGATGTCATTAAAGAAGTTGGAGGCTGGCCTGATGCAATTGGTGAAGATATTGTTTTAACATGGAATTTTTTAAAAAACGGTTGGAAAACGTATTTTGAGCCCCTTGCTGTAGCTTTTACAGATGTGCCTACTACCTTCAAATCTCTTTCAAGACAGCGTTCAAGATGGGCACGGGGCATGATAGAAGCTTTAAAAAATATTAAGCCCTGGCAACAGCCATCGAGATATACAAAATATCTTACAGGTGTAAATTTGATTATGCCTTATATGGATATTTCCTATACTTTTTTTTGGCTTCCCGGTTTAGTTCTTGCATTTTCAGGAATCTATTGGATTGTTGGTCCAATGACTTTGTTGGTTTTACCTATGACACTAATAAGCTATACAGTTTTATTCCTCTACCAAAGAGATGTTTTTGGAAATTTAAAATTAAGGGTAAGAAAAAATTGGGCCGGTTTTATATTATTTATACTGTGCTATCAGATGTTTATGACGCCAATTTCTGTATTGGGGTATTTGCAGGAGTTATTTAAATTAAAAAGATTATGGAAATAAGTATGTTAATCGTTAACCTAAATTTAATTGAAAGTCAAAGAAAATTATAGTAAAATTGTTTATATAGAACTGTTTATAGGGATTATCAATAATATTAACTTATATAATTTTAGAAAAATATTAGATTATTATAGTATTAAATTATCTTATAGAACAGATATATGCAAAAAATATAACTGTATCTATATTTTTTATATTATATCATTTTAAAGGAGGAGTTATCATGAATAAGAAACCTGCACTAAATGTTTTCTTAGTATGGGTATTGGCAGCGTTGTTACCCATATCTTCATTTACCGGTGCATCATTTTCTGCAACAGACCAAGAAGTAAAGTATGAATTTGAGAACGGTATTAATAACGGTGTTCAGATTTATACAGACTATGTAGGCAAGACTGAAGATGGTGAAACTATTGATCTTACCGGTGCAACATGCAGCTTTATTGCACAAAAAGGTACAAGCACTTCTGTTGATGTTGATATAATCGAGGAAGGACTTTATGAATTGATTGTACGTTATGCACAGCCTTACGACAAAAACAAAAAAGTACAGTATCTCAATATAAACGGATCCAACCAAGGAGAAATAAGCTTTGGATATACTCTTACCTGGAAGGAAATTTCCGCAGGTATAGTAAAGCTTGATAAAGGTAAAAACAATATCCAATTTGAAGCCTACTGGGGATATACTTATTTTGATTATCTAATAGTTAAGCCCGCCGATGAAAGCATTAGAAATCTTAATGTTCCCAAAACATTGGTTAACCCTAATGCTACCAAAGAAGCGAAGTCACTTATGAGTTATCTCGTTGATATATATGGAAAACATATACTTTCAGGCCAGCAGGAGATTTGCGGTTCCCATAACTATGAAGCCTCCGAAATGGAATTTACATACATAAAGCAAAAAACAGGCAAAATGCCGGCAGTTAGAGGCTTTGACTTTATGAATTACAGAGGAAACGGATTAGACTGGGACGACCTCTGTGCTGAGCGTGTTATTGAGTGGTACAATAAAGATAACGGTATACCTACTGTTTGCTGGCATTGGTTCTCACCCGGAGATATAGGTAAAAAAGCAGACAACAGCTTTTACACCGAAAGCACAACCTTCAGCATTTCAAAGGCTTTAACTCCCGGAACGCCTGAAAACAAAGCACTCCTAAACGATATTGACTTTATGGCCGGAAAGCTAAAGCAGGTTCAGGATGCGGGAGTTCCGATTCTTTTCAGACCCCTTCATGAAGCGGAAGGCGGCTGGTTCTGGTGGGGTGCCGAAGGACCTGAAAATTGCGTTAAGCTATACAGGCTTCTTTATGATAAGTTTACAAATGAATATAAAATCAACAATCTCATATGGGTTTGGACATCCTATACATATAACACTTCTCCCAAATGGTATCCGGGTGATGATGTAGTAGATATTGTAGGTTATGATAAATACAATGCCAAGGATGGAAAACCTAACGGAAGTGCCATTTCATCTACATTCTATAATCTTGTGCAACTTACAGGCGGAAAAAAACTTGTTGCAATGAGTGAAAATGATACAATCCCACGGGTTGAAAACCTGATAAATGAAAAAGCCGCGTGGCTCTATTTTTGCCCTTGGTACGGCTGGCATTTGACGGGTGAGCAAAACAACCCTGTCGAATGGCTTGTTGAAATATATAACAGTGAATATTGTATAACTTTAGATGAGCTTCCCGATCTCAAAACATATCCTATTACCGATTATACTTCATCACCTTCCGCAACAAATCCTACCCCAACACCTACAAATAAACCGACAGGATCCGTGTATGATATTTCGGGATATGTTTCAACTGACTTTAGCTCGGTTCCCGATTCTTCAGTTAAAGCAGATTTTGTTGTTCAAATAGGAGAACTCAAAACAAAGACAGACAGCCACGGATACTTTAATATACCAAATGTTCCTTCGTCAACCAGTTATTCAATTAAAATAAGCAAACCCGGTTATTTGACTTTTGAAAAGAATATTGTAATACAAAACGATATGGAGATTTCTACAAACAATGTACCCATTATTCTCTGGGCCGGTGATTTGAATAATGATGGAGCCGGAGACGGTGTAATAAATATGTCCGATATTGTACAGCTTGCCAAATCCTTCGGTTCTGTAAGTGGAGATGCCAAATTCGTTTCAAGCTGTGATCTCAACATGGATTCCTCCATTAACATGAGTGATGTAATTATAATAGCAAAACATTTTAATTATACATCAAAAGATTACCCTGACATCAAATAGTACATTCTATATAAAGATAGGCAGAGCAATTATTTTTAATTGCTCTGCCTATTTAATTATATAATTACAAATTATGAAGAATTTACATACCTATTAATTCGATTATTAATTCGGTAATGTAGTGTGAGCTATGTTGTCATCCGGTCTTAATGGAACACCTTTCCTCTCGAACAATTCTGAGAGTGTTACAAACTCAAAGCCACGGCTCTGAAGCGTTGGAATTATAATATCAAGAGCCTCAGGTGTCGGATGAGGATCAGGCTGGTTATCATGCATTAAGATTATTGTACCGTCTTTAGCTCCATTTATAACATCATTTGCCCTTTGCTGTGCAGTTGTTGATTGAACCCAGTCATTACAAGTAATACCCTGAACAAAAGTCAAATCAATAGCATCAAACATAGTCTGGCTGTATGCAAGGTTAGGTGCACGGAAGAACTTAGGTGTAACACCTGCATATTGCATGATTGCATTATTGGTCCTATTAATATAGTCTTTAATTTGAGATGCAGACATATTATTCATGCTGGAATAATCCCATGAGTGGTTACCGATTTCATGTCCGGAATTAACAACTCTTTTTACTATATTAGCCGTACTGCTGTTTATATTTTGACCTATCATCATAAATGTTGCTGGAACATTATACTTGTCCAACTTGTCAAGCACTCTTGCAGTCTTAACATTGTCAGGACCATCGTCAAATGTCAGAGCTACAAGCTTGGCATTTGGATTTGATGGCTTTGTCGGAGTCGGTGTCGGTGCTTTAGTCGGAGTCGCTGTCGGTGCTTTAGTAGCAGTAGGAGGCTGAGTTGGAGACTTATTGAAATCCTTCGCAAGCAACAGAACATCGGCCATATTTATAGAACCATCGCTGTTAATGTCATATGCATCGATGTACTTTGAAGTACCTACTGTTGCATTGAAAGAATTTGCTAAAAGAATAACATCTGCCATGTTTACAACGCCGTCTCTGTTAAGGTCGGTTGTTTTAGCACCACCTGGATTGCCGGTAGGTGAAGAAGGTACAGATGAAGATGGTGCCGAATCACCTTTAAAAGTAAACCAGTCAATATTTACAGGACCAGAAAATACCAAATAGAGATCGTTTACTCCTCTAGCATTGCTAACATTACATGACTGTTCCTCATATACATCCCAGCTGCCGGTTGGTGACATGGATAATGTCCCAATGAGGCTGCCTGAAGGACCTCCCAGCCTTAACTGGATATTGGTACTGCTTTGACCTGCAATGCGAGCATTAAATGAGTTTGCTCCATTACCAAAGTCTATGTTTTTAAATACAAGGTAGTTTCCGTTCTCAATATATCCTATACCGCTTCCTCCGTCACCAGTTCCGATTGTTTCAATAGTTGAAGAACTTAAATCATTATATTCTTCAGCTTCTATTTTTGAGAATGCACTTCTTTGTGCTGCAGATGCAGTTGGTCTGGTAGGTGTCGGATTTGTAATATTTGTTGGTTCCGGTCCTCCAAAAATAAGATCCATCTTGGTCATATTAGCTGTACCGCTGCTTTGATATCCCTCTACCACCATGGACACTTCATACATCTTACCCATCTTCATTCCCATTGATTCCCATGCTTTAAAGTGCTCAGTGACACTAATAGTTCCACTTGTTCTTTTCGATTGACAGATACTCCAATACTGCTGAAAAGTTGTATTATTTCCCTTAATGGAAGGTCCTGTTCTGGAGTTTGAATATACTTCATATTTACGACCATCAACAGTAATAGTTCCCTTCATAGGAATACCATTTCCCGGTGGCTTCCAAGTACCGTAGCTATCTATGATGTAATACTCTACAAGCGGATCTTCCGTCCAACCGTAGACACCCAAATATGAGTTACCGTTGGGCTGATAGTTACATGCATAATCAATTCTGATACCGTTATAATCCTGCCATGACTTAGTTGATCCAAGCTTCTTTCCGGTACGGAATAATATATTATTGATATTATTCCATGAACAGCTGAATGTACCACCACCGTTTAATGTCATGGTACCGTTACCGCTATCTTTCCAGTACTCATAATCGTAACCGTCAATTGTACCGGTAGCATTTGAAGTGAGGGTTATGGCTGCCTGTGCATCTACCGCAAACAAAGCTAATATTAATGAAATGGCAGTTACAAGCGAAATAATTGCCCTCGTTGTACGCTTCATTTTAAAATCCCCCTTTTTTCTAATTTTTGATACTTTTTTATTTTTCTATATTTTTTTAATATATTATGAATGTATCATATTTCATAATATATTTTTTACATATGTTGGAATAATTATTTTGCTAAATCATTTTTGATTGCATTAAACCAAGCATCTGCCATCTTGTTGTATCCGTTTAAATTTGGATGAATTCCATCTGCAAGATCATTATTGATGACAGAACTCATATCGACAAAATAAACCGGTTTTCCTGCGTTTGCTTTTTGTTGAACAATTCCCGGTATTTGAGAATTGTATGCATTCACATTATTTGCATTCCTTGGGAATGGTACAAGATTTGATACATATAGTTTTCCGCCTGAAGGCAATTTGTTGCATATCTTGTCGATTAATTGACTTAACCTTCCGGCTGCCTCTGAAGGATTCCCATACATGTCATTGGTACCGATATGCATAAGAACTATTTGAGGTTTGTATGTATCCATCCATGAATTTATGTTCGAATCAATCTGGCTTATTGTCCATCCGCTGTGTCCTTCATGGTCTTTATCTCCAAGCTCTGACGGACCATTTTTCATAGAACCTACGAAATCCACTTTATAACCATTATCAGTTATATTTTTCCAAAGCTTAATCCTATACCCTCCGGGAACATTAAAACCATCTGTTATTGAATCCCCTAAAGGCATTACTTTTACAGTAGATTTAGGACTCGGTATAGGAGTTGGAGTCGATGTCGGTGTATTACTCTTTGTAGGTGTCGGTGCTTGAGTATATGTTACGGTTTTACCAAAGTTTACAGCAATAATTATGACATCTGCCATGTTTATTACGCCATCATCATTTAAGTCATAAGATCTTATATATTTTTCATCTCCAGCTACTTTATTGAATCTAGTAGCTAAGAGAATAACATCCGCCATGTTTATTACTCCATCATTATTGAGATCTCCTTTAATTGATGGAATATTTGAATCTTGTGTCGGTGTAGGAGTATCAGCAGGATTTTCGGATGCTTGGGGAGCTCCCCATATTCTGAAGTTACCGCTGCAATGGAGCAAACCGAACATTAAAAGACATCCGTCATAATATCTGTATTTTCCACTTGGTGCAGATAACTTCCACAAATCTTCAACAAAATCATACGCCTGTTCTTTAG
>DAOOVO010000147.1:0-7672 GCA_035370245.1 Pseudobacteroides sp. | reverse complement strand
AAAAAATAACCTTTTAAAAATCAAAATTGAAATGTAAACTTATATGGGCGGAGTTTAACTCCGCTTAAATTAAAAGGAGGGTATATGCAAGATGGGAATACTACAAAAGATGAGTTGGAAGATCAACCTGACTCCGATTCTGAATTATCTGATCAAGATATTCAACAAGAAGAAGAGTTAATGAGAGTTAATCCAATAAGTGTATTAGATAAGTTAGAAATTAAACCTATATTAAAAAATAAGGAGATCAAAATGGAACAAGTAAATAATCCGCATTTAAATCAGTATGGAGTTGAAAATTTAAAAGACTTGGTTAAATTAGTTGCAAAATTATTCAATGGTGTAAAGCAAAGTATTACCGATGATGGCAAAATAACTTTTGGCGATTTAAAAAACTTTTTACCTTTGATACCGTCTATAATTGTATCAACCCCAAACTTCAAAGAAGCTTTAGAAGAGGCATTAGATTATATTACAGAAGAAGAATTTGGCGAACTTAAAACATCAATTATAGAAGAAATTGATTTCGAAGATCCGATGGATGATGAATTTTTAGATTTAATATTAGAATGGTTATATGTAACTTCTAATCTAATCAAGAATAGAATTGAGAAAAAAAGAAAGGAGAAATCTACAAATGTCTGAAAACAAAGAAAATCAACCAAAGACTTGGTGGAAAAGAAAAGAATTTTGGGGTGCGGTAGGTTATGTATTATCATCGGGGGCAATGATGTTTGCCCCCGAGTATACTGTGGTTTATAAATTGGGTTATTTAATAAGCACCGCTTTAGTTAGCTTTGGTATTGTTAAAGGTGTTAAAGCAAACAATTTAAAATTAAGCAAAGAGAATTATAAATTATGAAACCTAAAGAAATAAAAAGGATTATTATACATCACAGTGCGTCTGATTTTGGAGACGCAAAACTTATAGATAAATGGCATAAAGAGAGAGGTTGGAAAGGTATTGGTTATCATTTTGTCGTATTGAATGGTAAACGCAGAAGCAAAGACAAAATAAATGAAAAAGAAATTGGTTTAATAGAGAAAGGTAGAAAATTAAATGCTGACCCGTGGTTAGACTCTGATGAAGTTGGAGCTCATTGTTATGGTTATAATTCTGATAGTATAGCTATTTGTTTGATTCACGATACAGGGAAATACGACCCAAGACAACTTATGGCTTATAGGGATTTATGTGCTGGATTATGTGTGCATTTTAGATTAAATCCAGCCAATATATATGGACATTACGAATTAGACGATAATAAACCGTTTTGCCCATCGCTTGATATGACAGCAGAACGAATAGATATTGGTAATAGGTTGATATGGGCTAAAACGTTTTATATGAATAGAATAGATGAATTATTAAGGGAGATATAAATATGGGAATGTTTGATCAATTATTTGGACCCGAGGGAATGTCTGTTAATAATCTATTAGCGGGCGTAGGTCAGATTGTAGGTGGTCCGTTTGGTGGTTTGGTTGGTGGTGTAGGACATTTATTAGGCTCTTTATTTGGCGACAATACAGTCCAGCAGTCGAGGAATACTCAAGCAAGTATGAATATGCTTGCAGATATGTATAAAAGATACGGAATCGACCCATCTAAACCGTTTGTAACAAGCGAAGAAAAAAGAGATGATTGGAGTTTGAATTATGGTAGAAATCAATTTGGGAGGGCTCAAAATTTTAGAAGTTTAATTTCTTCGCAATCTGAAGCTTTAAATAATGCTTTATCAAGAATGGGCTTATCTAACGGCATTGGCGCCACAGCGATGAAAGTAGGTATTGGGACTTTAGCTCCTCTATTAGCAAATTATGACGCTCAAGACGCCGCTTTAACAATGGAATACGCAAAGCCATTGAGAACAACGTATGAGGATAGAATGAAACAATTTGCAGATATAGCTCAAACTGGTTCTGGTGTTTCTACACAAAATTATACACAACAATATAGAACAAGCGAATTAGGTAGATTGGCAGATATATTTGCAGCATTGAGAAGTGCAAATACAGGAAGCGACGCTTTAAAGAATTTAGACGAGGAAACAAAGCGTATACAAGAGGAAACAATGAAACGAATAGGTCCTGGTTACAGTGTACCTACTCAAAATTACAGGACATAATATTATAAGGAGGGAAATATGGGAAGTTATGACGTAGACAATTATAGACCTGGTCAAGCTTTATATGGCGCAAGAATAGCAAACAATTACTATGAAGCTATGAAAAGATATAAAGACGCTATAGCTCAAGCCAAGCAAAGTGTTGCTCAATTATTAAGTATGAATGCGGATGTGCAAACAAAAACTCCTTATCCTGTTATTCCAGATTCACCGTATTTAGGCAACCAAAAACTAAATATGCCGCCAATAGAAAGCAAAGAAAAGATTGAAGAAAAGAATAAAGAAGCAGAGAAAGCTCAACAAACCGCAAAAGATATAGCGGCTAAAACGGCAATGGAAGCAAACCCAAATTTCTCAGGTCCACCATCAAATATTCCACAACCGCCATCTAAAGAAGAGCAAATGCAAATAACTGATTTACCACCAGATCAGACACCTATTCCAAGCAACCAGATTAAGACAAGGACTCCATATAATTATGGAAGTATTAGTCCTAATAATTACCCACTTAATTATCCGAATAATAATTATCCGATTGTAGCTTATGATACAGGTATTGGTGGTGGTGATAAGTCAACTATAAACCAAGATGTAAGCGGTTATTTTAGTACTATGGCTCAAAATTATGCTGATACTCAAAAGGGTTTAGCGAATTTTATTGCAAAGTTAGCGGACATTGAAGCAAGGCAGGGTTCGGTATTAGATTTAACAGGAATGCTTGCTGGTCAAAAGCCAGAGGACGTAAGGAAAGAAGTGTTAGGAACCGTGCCAATGGATAAATTAGAAGAAAACGTATATAATATGCCAGAGAATGTCTATAAGAAATTAGAGGATTATAGGAAAGAGGCAATGGGCTTAACCGAAGATTTTGATAGGAGAAGAGCGATAGAATATTTGGGTAAACTAATCGCAGAATATCCAACAGCTCACGCTGCATTACAGAATGGTATATTAACTATAGCCCCAGATGGTTCATTACAATATGATTATGGTAAAGCAGCTAAATTAGGTCAAGACGAGAGAAACAATATAGCTGAATTTTTAGGCAAGATGGGTGCTTTAGGAATTAAAGTATATACAGGCGACCAAAAATATGGTTATCTTGGCTTAAAGACTAATTATGGTACTTACTTAAATCCTGAATCACAAGGTAGAATGGTACCAAGAAGTGGCAGCGATAGAGATAGGACGCCAAAAGAAATATACCTAACCTTCACAGATCAAAATGGGAATGTAGTAACTGATTCAAGAATGATTGTACACCCAGATAAACCTTATTTAGTTAAATTTAATACAGACGATCCAAACAGATTGATAAAAATTTACGAATGGAGTTATCAAGATAAAAATACTGGTGCGTATTATAGATTATATCCTGACCAAAATACGGGATTGTTTGTTATAGAATATAAAGATAAATATGGTAATCCTAATAGAAAAAATGTACCAGCTAATGAATTATACAATTATATTAAAAAATATAATTTAAAACCTTATGTATATAAAGTTGGCGATCAAGAAGCCTATTTAGATTTATCAAAATTTGGTTGGATGGATAAACAATTAGCAGCTACATTAAGAAATTTTGGTTATGTCTCAATAAACAATAATCCAGATGTTCTGGGTAAATTCAATTTCACTAATCAACCAGAAGGTGGATTTGGTTATAGACAAGAATTTCAACAAATTAAAACAGACCCACAAGGTAATCCAATTGAAAAGATTGATAATAAAAGTAAAGTCAATAAACCAGGTGAAAAATAATAAGAGGTAAAAATGGCAAAATTACCATTTGAATATGTTAAAAAGCCCGACATTGATTGGATTGAAGAAGAGAAAAAGCGTAGAGAACAGGAAGAAAAGCTACAAAGAGTCCAAAATTATTTTGCTGGTGTTGCGCAAAATTCAATCAACCTACAAAACGAAGCCAACTTTTACCAAAAATATGCAGAGGAAAGAAAGGATTTATTAAAGAGTATAGATAAACCAACACCACAGGAAGTTGAACAGGTAAATCCATTATCAAGTATTCTAAATTATACTCCTGTAAATCCAAACTATACTTTGAATTGGGCTAACGCTATATCATCTTGGGCGGGCAATAAACCAACATATCAGACTTGGAATCCAGATTTTGACGCAAACTATAATCAAGTTTTAATCAACAAGTTAAACGAAGCCCACGAACATAAAATAATAGCCAATAAAAAGCCAGAAAATAGGACGCCAGAAGAATTTGAGAAGTTAAGTAGTTTTGTGGCAAATAAAATAAAAAGCGGTGAATATAGCACTGCTAAAAAGATACTACAATCAATGCCAGAGAATTATAAACTATTGCCACCTGAAGAAAAATTAAAACAAATTCAAGGCACTACCCCTATTGAACAAGCCTATCTTAATTGGAAACAGAACTATCTTGCTAAAATAAAGAAAGGCGAGGAAGAGCGGTACAATCAGATGAATATCGGTGAAAAGATGATGAAAGATAGCGAGAATATAGAGGGTAACGATTGGTATTCGAATTTTAAAAGAGAATTATTAGGTGGTATAGGCAGTGTAATACATAATGTATATTCACCGATAAAGGGCGGAGTAGAAAAAGTAAACAAGGCAGTTGAAGCTCCGCCATCTGCTAAAAATCTTATAAATACTGTAGGTGGATTTATTGATACAGTGTTTTCCATCGGTATGGCTCCTTTAAATGCTATGACAGGTTTGGCGCAGAAGTCTTTAGTAAAAGACCAATATAACCTATTAAACAATGCAACAATGCAATTATTAGGAATGCCCGGTGAAGCCGTTGCAAAAGTTGCAGAGAAATTAGGTGTAGAGGACCCTGAATTATTACAATCTTTATCGACTTTAGGAAATACTGCGGCAATGATGTTAGGACCTGCGATGAAAGGCAGATTAGCAAAAGGCATACAAGAAGGGGTAATGAAAAAGGTAGCGGAATACAAGAAGTTAAACGAAATGAATCAATTACAAAAACTTGATAAAGCTGTAGACCCTGCAGGTGCATTAAAAGAAGTTCCTAAACCAGAGTCATTACCTATTGGGGAACAACTTATTAAAGAGGCATTAGAAGTAGAAAAACCAAAAGCAGAAACCAAACCAATTGAGCAAAAAGGTATAGAAGCTACAAAGCCTGTAACTGAAGAAGTTAAACCAACTACCGAACCTATACCTAAAGAGGCTGTTAAATCCACACCTGAAACAGGTCAACCTATTGAAGCTATAAAAGAAACACCGCAAAAATCGGTTGCAACTGAAGAAGCTAAACCTATTGAAACCACTACCACGCCAGAGGGTACAGTGTCTCCAAAAGAAACTGCAATACCTGAAATCAATAAAGCCAAGATTGAAGAGTTAACCAAGCAAAGAGACCTTGCTGATAAAGAAGCTGCAATGTTATTAGAAGATGAAAGTATGTTTGATCCTAAAGAAGTTGCGGAATTAAAAGAAAGAGTTAAACAAACAGGAAAAACAGAAAGGGAATATGCGGTTGAAAAATTAAATGAGGTTGAAAAATTAGATGAACAAATTAAAGAATTAGAAAAAAGCAGAGGTGTAATTGATTCAGGTTATATACCAGAAGAAGTTAAACCAATTGAAGAAGCTAAACCCACAGAAGCTATTAAACCAGAAGAAGCCGTAAAACCCGTAGAAGAGGTTAAGCCTACTACCGAACCTCAACCTCAAGAATTAGCAAAACCAATACCTGAAGAGGTTAAACCGCAAGAATCTGTTAAACCAATAGAAGAAATTAAAACGCCAGAAACAGTCGAACCTATAAAAGAGATTAAAGTTCAAGAAGCCGCTAAACCTCAAGAAGCAGTAAAGCCTACAACGGAAACCAAACCAGCTGAAGTTAAACCTCAAGAAAAACCAGCAGAAAGACCAAGCTTTGCAGAGGAATATTCTAAAAGATTTAGGATAAGTCATTTACAGGAATCGTTTTTCAAAATAGTAGCAGAAGCTTATGAAGACCCTGTAAGAAGAGCTAAAGGCGAACATATACAACATATAGATAATTTTATAAAGAAATGTCAGGAAGCACAAAAGAATGGATCGTTAATTGGTAATGATGAGTTAGTTAAAAATTTAGCAAACCCAGAATTTGCTGCAAATTTCAAACAGGAAATATTAAATGATTTACCTAAATATTATGAAACTTATAAACAAAAATATGGCATAATAGAGAATGAAAATACAGGTGTTAAGTTAGATGAAGCAAAGGGAACGCAAACAAATAAGGTTGTCGAGGTAAATACCAAAGATATAAATATACATCCAAAAATGCAATTCAAATCTTTAGCAGACGAAAGCGGTGTAACCAAGAGAGATAGATTAGAAGCACAAGAATACAACCCCGCTTATGCTGGGGTATATGCAGTATGGGAAGATCCGAAGACAGGTAAGACATATGTAGTAGATGGACACCATAGGTTAGATTTAGCTAAGCGCAAAGGTGTAGAAAAAGTCCCAGCTTATTATATCGAGGCAAAAGATATAAATGACGCAAGAGCCCAAGGTGCAATGATAAACATTGCAAATAACAGAGGAATACCAATTGATGTTGCAAGAATTAGTAAAGAGAATGGTTGGGGTGTTGAAGATTTTAAGAAGAATAATATTGACGTAAAAAACAGCAATGTGTTAAAGCAAGGTATGGAACTGGCAAAGCTATCAGATGATTTATTAGATAAAGTTGAAAAATCTTATTTATATGATAAAACAAAATCTATTGTAGATAACAACTTATTGCCAGAAAAATACGCTGTAATAATTGGAGAGGAAGCCCCGATACCATTGGAGTTATCTCAAAAGAAAGCCAACAAGAAAACTCCAATGAATGAATTAGCTGAATATGAAAAAATTGCTACGATACAAAGACAAGCATTTGAATATTTAAAAGAAAATCCAAAAGTTGACCCTGAAACATTTAGAGAGATTATAAGGGAAAAAGTTAATAGCGGAACTGCTGAAAAGACAGGCGAGCAAAGCTCAATGTTTGGAGAGCTAACTACAAAATATGAGAATGAAAGGGCGGAGTTGAGAGCTGATTTTGAGAAGCAAATAAACTACGATATATCTACTTCTAATATAGTCAAAAATACCAAGAAAGCAAAATCCATACAGGAAAAGGGATTAGGTGAACTAAAAACCGAAGAAGGCAAGAAGTTAAACGAGGAACTTAATAGAATAAAAGAAGTTTATACTAAAGAGAAATACTCTGGCGAATTAGCACAATTAACAAACGAATATGCAAAAAAATTAAGTGAGGTTAAAAATGATAGAGCTGGACGAGAACAAATTAAACGAGAATTTAATGAGCGAGTCAGAGAAGCCATTAGAAACAGATACAGAGAGGAAGGACAGAATGTTGCAGAGCATAAGGGGGTTCCTGATAGCTCAACATCGTTATTTGGAGAACCTGAAAAAACAACAACAGCAACAACAACAGAAGCCCCAAAACAGTTAAGGAAAATCGAAGAGATACCATTAGAGAAAGATAAAGCAGAAAACTTTAATGTTGGGGA
>DAOOVO010000146.1:0-7795 GCA_035370245.1 Pseudobacteroides sp. | reverse complement strand
TATTCTAACTTAAATTAGTCCGTTTGTCTGTCTAAATTTCTGGTATCATTATACTCTATGGAGACACCTAAAAATCTTACTATAGCAGGTTTGGAAGACTCAGTTATGCTTGTATATAATAAAACCATATATAAGCTTAATGAAGAAAATGCATATTATAAAGACAGTACTTCATTGACCTCAACTGTATATGTACGAAAGGTTGATGTAGCTATTGCAAAGGATGGTCTATATTATGAAGAGGGTAATCCTTATCCCGGTGATAGTACTACTGTAATAGCTGTCGTTGAAAATGTAGGCGACTTAAGTACGAAAGGCATAAAAGTTTCTCTGTATGAGGGGGAAAATTTAATAGATCAAAAGGAATTGCCGGAATTACAATTAAGTAGTGGAGAACAATCCTTGGTAAGCTTCGATTGGATAGTGCCTAGCGATTCTACCGGATTTACTCTTAGAGCAGTTGTGGAAGCTAAAAATGATAGCAATGATTCAAATAACACAGCACAATTGGAACAATCTTATACCGATTTAGAGATAGCCGGAGTCTATAATGAGCTTTATACAGAAAACACAGGTTTTGTTTATGTTGATGTGAAGAACATTGGATATAGCAGTACAAAGGATGCAAAAGTGTATTTGGCAACCGATAAGGAATTTAAAAATATTATCGGTACTAAAGAAATTGATAACTTGGATATCTTTTCTGAAAAGAGGGTAGTGTTTGACCTTGAAGTAAGTGATGAACAGATAACAAGTAGGGCAAGAATCTATGCTAAAGTTGAAGTGGAACAAAGTGAGATAAATAAGTTAAATAATAGTGATTTCACTGTTATAAGGCCAAGTGAAGCAAACTTTAGAGTTGTGAATCCAGGAGAAGGAGAACCCGGAACTGAAGAGCCAGGAACGGGAGAACCGGGACCAGGAGAACCAGGAACGGAAGAGCCAGGAACAGATGAGCCAAGAGGAGGAAACTCGGGTGGTGGAAATTCAGGCGGAGGAAATTCAGAAGGAGGTAATCCGGGAACCGGAAATCCAAATGAGTCGAACGATACAAGCAATCCTGTAATTGAACCGGCTGAACCAAGTAATCCTGGAACTAACCCAACTGAACCAAGTGATCATGAGACTGATCCAACTGAACCAAGTAATCCAGAGACCGAACCAACAACTGATATACCTACATCAGGAAAGAACAATAAAGCATATATTAGAGGATATAGTGACAATACATTTAGGCCGGAGCAAAGCATTACCAGAGCAGAAATGGCTGTAATACTTGCAAATTTGGATGGAGCTTCAAAGGATAATCAAACAGGCATTGAGTTTAAGGATATTCCAAAAGAACATTGGGCAGCATGGGCGATAGCTTATGTAGCTGAAAAAGGATACTTTAAGGGATATGAGGATGGAACATACAAACCTGACCGATATATTACGAGAGCTGAACTTTGTGTAGTTCTCGCAAACTATTTGGATATTAAATCAGCAGATGGAGATGAGAATAAGTTTTCAGACGTTAAAGGGCATTGGGCACAGAATTACATAAACACGCTCATATCAAAGGGTTATGTAAAAGGATATCCTGATGGTACCTTTAGACCTAATAACAATATAAAACGTTCTGAATGTGTTACACTTATAAACAGAGTGTTGGGCATTGAAGCGGTATCGAATGCAGAACCTTATTTCACCGACGTTGATAAGAGTTACTGGGCTTTTGGAGATATAATGGCTGTTGTACTGAGGGAAGAATATTAGAATAGTATATTGATAAAAAATAAAAAGCTGCAATATTTACTAGACGCATTTTTCTCGCACGATTTGTGGTTTGTGAATTGGGATATAATGAGATGAAGCGTAGCAAAATCTCATTATATCCACCAAATAGTGGCGTGAGAGTTCTACTCGATTAGCTAAGCGATACATATTTGGCAAATGACACTTCAAAGCCCGGAATAAATCCAGATAATATATTCAATGCTGCTACTACTGCATACTAAGGTATAACAAACAATGATATATTCAACAATATTGTCAATTGTGATAGAATTAATATGCTGGCAAGTACATAATTTGGAGGCCATTTATGCAAATTCTATTTAACAACGGTAATAATATAGAATATCAAGCAAAGTTAAACAAGCTGTTAAAAGACATATTTTTTGACTTCCAATTCTGGTATGATTTAAACTTGTGGGATGACAAATATGAGTGTTATTCAATCATGGAAGACGGTGAAATTGTATCAAATATATCTGTGTTTAAAACTCGGGTATTGCTAAATGGAAAGGAATATTCCGCTTTATCATTAGGCTCTGTTGCTACAAAGCAGGAATACAGGGGAAGAGGATTTTCCAGGATGTTGATGGAGCATATATTGAAAAAGTATGATAATACACCAATGTATTTATGGGCAAATGAAAGTGTTGTGGATTTTTATCCAAAGTTTGGATTTGAGCTTGTAAATGAGAAACTCCCGGTTTGCAGATGCAGTATAAATAACAATAAAAAGCAGGAAAAGCTGGAATACAACAGTAAAAAAGTATGGAACTACATTTATAATCGCAAAAACTTTTCATCTAAGCTTGATTGCTTAAATACTCAAAGTATTAATATTTTTCATGTGCATTGGGGTTATCTCAAGGATAATATTTATGAGCTTCCTGAAATTGATACAATGGTGATAGCAGAAAAGGATGGTACGACCCTGAAGCTTACAGGTGTATTTTCTCTTAAAAGTATATCGTTTACTGAGCTTGTGAGACATTTGCCGTTTTCTGATGTAGAAAAAATAGAGTTTGGGTTTATGCCGTATTGGGATGATTTGGACTATGTTATGGAGGATTATGAGACGGGCCCCATATTTGTAAGAGGAGTAAACTGCGATCTGGGAGGCTTGAAGTTCCCGGAGCTTTCAATTACATAAGCCTATATAATCATGTTCTGGAGGTAAAAATGGATAAAAAAGCGAAAAGAAATCCGGCTCTAAATATGCCGGAAGAAATTTAGCCCTCAAAAGCCTTTATCCCGGCAACTGATAGAAAAAATAATAAGGCAAAGAATAATAGAGATAAATACATAGGGAAAAACTATTGAATGAGAGACAGAAAAGAGTTAGAATAATTGTATACTGTTTCCAATGGAAATGATTATTAAGATACTCGATTGATGAAGGGAGTTATATGTCATATATTATTTTAACAGGCATTTCCATAATGGTTGCCTGTTTAATTGAATCGATTGACATTGATAAAACGAAGCATAAAAAAGATACCAGGCAGAAGGCAAGGCATCTTTTTAAAAATTGGTATGTATATTTTACCGGTCATGCCAAGTACAAACTTGCCGTTTTGCTGAATATCATATGTTTTCTTCCCATCCAACTTCTATGCAGTTTTTTTGCTGCATCCAATCATTTTATTATTACATTGGAAATCATATATTTATTTAGTGTTTTGATTATTATTCTATATAAAAAAATTAAAATTCAAAGAAAACTCCTTGTTAATCCATTATATTAAATTATTTATAAATACTATTTATTAAAATTATTAAAATTGTTTATTAAAACTGTTGATGAGGGATCTTTGCATTCTAAAATTTTTAAAGCACCTTATGTAAACAGATTAACAAAGGAGGTTCTTTTATGTTAAATAAATTGTCGCAATTGGGTAAAAAGGTACAGGATTTACATGTTCCTGTGAGCTATAATATAGATTATTATAACGGTATTGTTGAAGAAATAAATAAAATAAACTTGTCCGGAAAAAGCGACAACGAGCTTAGAAATATGGCCGTTGCTATTAGAAAAAAGGTCAAGGATGGCATATCTTTAGACGATGTCTTGGTAGAAGCTTATGCTTTAGGCCGTGAAGTATCTGGTAGGACCCTTGGAATGAGACATTATGATGTACAGCTTGTTGCAGGCATAGCTCTGCATCAAGGCAAAATGGTTGAAATGCAGACGGGAGAAGGAAAAACTCTTGCAGCTGTTCTTCCTGCTTATCTCAATTCATTAATGGGTGAAGGCGTTCATATTTTGACATTTAACGATTATCTGGTCCAAAGAGATGCGGAGTGGATGAAGCCCATATATGATTTTCTTGGAGTTACTGTAGGATATGTAAAAGAGGGAATGAGTATTAGCGACAGGCAGAATGCTTACAAGAAGGATATTACCTACGTTACTGCCAAGGAGGCAGGATTTGATTATCTGAAGGATTTTCTTTGTGTAAAAAAGGAAAATCTGGTTCATAGAGGGTTTAATTATGCGATTGTAGACGAAGCCGACTCAATACTCATTGATGAGGCAAGAATACCTCTTGTCATAGCCGGCAGCCAGGAAGGAGAAGAAAATGATCTTGCGAGGTTTTCTGCATTGGCAAAGCAGCTTATAAAAGGCACTGATTACGCTATTGATCAGAATGGGTCAAATGTGTATTTGACGGATTTTGGTCTTATAAGAGTAGAGAGGCTTCTTGGGTGCTCCAATCTATATGAGGAGAAAAATCTCAAGCTACTTACCCAGGTGAACAGTGCACTTTATGCAGAGGCACTATTGAAAAGAGACAGGGACTATATTGTAAGGGACGGTAAAATTGAACTGGTAGATGAATTTACAGGCCGTGTTGCAGAAAAAAGGCACTGGCCCGATAACATACAGGCAGCTGTTGAAGCAAAGGAAGCTCTTAATGAAAAATCCAGGGGAATTATCATGTCTCAGATTGCACTTCAGCATTTCATAAATTTATATCCCAAAATAGCCGGTATGACGGGTACAGCCAGGACATCGGCTAATGAATTCCATGAATTCTACGGTATGGAAGTGGTAGTTGTACCTACCAACAAGCCGTGCATCAGGAAAGACTGCCCCGATATGATTTTTGCCAGCAAGGAAGCTAAAAATAAAGCCATTGTAGATGAAATCAGAAAAGCTCATGAGAAAGGGCAGCCAGTATTGATCGGAACAGGAAGTGTTGAGGAGTCGGAGAAGCTATATAAAGAGCTTCAAAGAATTGGAATAGAAGCTAATGTTCTTAATGCCAAGAATGATGAAATGGAGGCAGAAATCATTGCAAAAGCAGGTATGTACGGTGCGGTTACTGTTTCTACCAATATGGCGGGACGTGGTGTTGATATCAAGCTCGGCGGTGAGAATGGGGAAAGAAGAGATGAGATAGTTGCAGCTGGAGGCCTGTATGTTATAGGCACCAGCAAAAATGAGAGTGTAAGAATTGACAATCAGTTAAAGGGAAGGGCAGGCAGACAGGGGGACCCCGGCAAAAGCCGTATGTTTGTCAGTTTGGAAGATGACCTTATGATAAAATACGATTTGGCAAAACTTGTCCCACTGCAGTTTTATCCTGAGGATAGAAATAAACCTTTTAATAATCCTACCGTCAATAAGGAGTTAAACAGAGGCTACAGGACAGTGGAAGGCTATAATTCCGATGTGAGAAGGCAGCTTTTAAAGTATTCATATATAATAGAGGAGCAAAGAAAAATTGTTTGCAGTAAAAGGCAGGATATCCTTCAGGATAAGGCTCAACTAAAGATACTGAAGGAGAAGTCTCCCGAGAAGTACGATGAAGTACTTAACAAGTATGGCGAAAAAACAATGTATGAGGTGGAAAAGCAGCTTACATTATTTTTTATAAACAAACACTGGGCCGAGTATATTGAGTACATGAATTATACAAAAGAGAGCATTCATCTGGTGGTAATGGGAAGAAAGAATCCAGTAGACGAATTCCATAAAATTGCCATAGAGGCTTTCAGTGAAATGCTTGAAGATATAGAAAATGATATTGTTAGCACATTTGAAAGGGTTGAAATAACCAAGGACGGTATAGATATGGAGAAGGAAGGTATGATGGGGCCTTCGTCAACGTGGACATATCTTATAAATGACAGCCCGGATCAATTCAGTAACCTTCCTCATCTCGTGAAGGCATTTACAACAGGGGTTTCTGGGACATTGTTTTCATTAAGCTCCATATTTAAAAAAATATTTGGCAAAAAAGAGTTACAAAGTAAATTAAAGAAGTGAATTGCAAATTGAATGAAAAATGTTACAGCTTTATTACTTATTTCTGTTGGAAATGATAAATAGTATGACATTGACGGTTGTAAGATAAAGGGGGGTGGAGGATTCATGAACATACTTCCAATGATAGATAATGATGTATTTAATTGGGTTGTTTTGCCGGCCCTCATTTTTATTTCTAGAATATTCGATGTATCCATTGGAACAATGAGGATTATATTTGTATCAAGGGGAAAAAAGTTTTTTGCACCGATACTTGGATTTTTTGAAGTGCTAATATGGCTTGTTGCCATAAGTCAGATTATGCAGAATCTTAATAATGTTTTTTGTTACATCGCATATGCAGGCGGTTTTGCAATGGGTACATTTATTGGGCTTATTATAGAAGAAAAGCTTGCAATTGGAATTCTTGTCATCAGAATCATCCTTGTGGAGGATGAATGTAAGCTTGTGGAGAGGTTGTCGGCTGCAGGTTATGGCGTTACTACAGTAGATGCAAAAGGCGTAAACGGTGATGTGAAAATTGTTTATACCATAGTACGACGAAAGGATAAAGACCATGTGTTATCCATTATAAACTGTTGCAACTCAAATGCCTTTTATTCCATTGAAGATGCAATTACAGTTGACCATGGGGTATTTCCAATGAATAAGTCAAAAGGAATATTTGGAAAGTTAATTAAATAGTTTTCGTTTGTAAATTTTAAAAATCATGAATACAATAGTGAAAGCATATTATTCATTTGTGGATACACCTTATTGACTTCATGTTATTGACTACATGGTCAATAGGGTGTATAATTAAAGAAATTGATTGACCATGTAGTCAATGCAAGGAGGGACAATATGAATGCTATTGAGACTAAAAATTTAACAAAATACTATGGCAAATCAAGGGGTATAATCGATGTAAATCTGGAAGTAAAAGAAGGAGATGTATTTGGATTTATTGGCCCTAATGGAGCAGGTAAGTCTACAACCATAAGGACATTGCTGGGTTTCATATTTCCTGATAGCGGGAAAGCAAGTATATTTGGTATGGACTGTTTGAAGGAACAGGCAAAAATTAAGATGAATGTTGGGTACCTTCCCTCCGAGGTCAGTTATTATGACGACATGACTGTAAAGGAACTGCTTCTATATTCTGCGAAGTTTTACAAAAAGGATTGTTCAAAAAGGATTAATGAACTTAGTGATATACTTGAGCTGGACATCAATAAAAAAATTGACTCTTTGTCTTACGGTAATAAAAAGAAGGTCGCAGTTATACAGTCTTTACTTCATGAGCCCAAGCTTCTTATACTGGATGAACCTACAGGGGGATTGGACCCCCTAATGCAAAACAGATTTTTTGAAATATTGAAGGATGAAAATAAAAAAGGAGTTACCATTTTCTTTTCGTCACATATCTTAAGTGAAGTGCAGAAGATGTGCAATAGGGTTGCCATTGTAAAAGAGGGTAAGATTCTAAAGGTTGAGACGATAGATAAATTGCGGGGAGAAAAGCACAGAAAGATCATTGTCGAACTCAAGAATACAGATGATTCTCTAGAGGTTTCGGGAATGAGAAATCCGGAACGAAACGGTAACAACATTCAGTTCCTCTATAGTGGAGATATCAATGAACTGTTAAAAAAGCTTGCACATATGGAGATTGATAATCTTTGGTTAGAAGAGCCGTCTCTTGAAGAAATATTTATGATTCCACTGCATAAACTCTTTTTTTACAATAGATGTACCTTGACAACT
>DAOOVO010000145.1:0-7873 GCA_035370245.1 Pseudobacteroides sp. | reverse complement strand
TTGTCAAGGTACATCTATTGTAAAAAAAGAGTTTATGCAGTGGAATCATAATTTATGGGAAAGAAAAAGCATATCTCGAAAAACGATATTGCATACGAAAATTATATTAAAGGATATAACATAATAAGTAACCACCCAATGTTTGCACCACTTATTTATCATGTCCATTATGTAAGGCATGAAGGCAACTTGTGTCCAGAAAAAGGATGGGCGGTAATTACCGAAAACGGTTATCTTCATGTTCACCCAACAAGACGAGGTGATCCCCATGAGTGGGCTTATGTAATAGCTCACTGTCTCCTGCATTTAGGTCTTGGACATTTCCAGGAAAAGGCTGACAACATCAAATGGAATACCGCTTGCGATTGCTTTATCGCTAAGTTTCTCTACGATATGAAGCTAGGCCGTGTGCCATCAGAAATGCAGTTTAAAATTGACTTTGCCGTTCCATCTGAAGAAAAGCTGTACAATGAATTTGTTGAAAGAGGTATTCCTTCATCCCTTACCGTTTTTGGAACAGCAGGAGAAAATTTCGGTGATATGATTATGAGTGCGACAAATACAACCAGATATGAGCACAAAGTTGACTGGATAGCCTGTTTTGCAAGAGGACTTTCAATGGCAGTCACCAGTGCGGTAAATGTCGCTGCCGGCTACGAACCCTTCCTTGGTGCTGACAAAAAATGCCTTACAACCGCTGTTAAAGCCAAAAACTGGTTTATAAACAGTTACCCTCTTCTCGGTGCATTAGCTGCAAGTTTTACAATCATTGAAGACACAGTCGTCTGTGCAAGAATGGATATTTCCGTTGCTGCGGTTAATGAATATATGAGAGAAATTTACATAAATCCTGCCGCAGGACTTGATGAATATGAATGCAGATTTGTCATAGCACATGAACTGTTGCATGTGGGTTTAAGACATCATTCAAGATGTCAGGGTCGCGACCCGTATCTTTGGAATATAGCATGTGATTACGTAATCAACGGCTGGCTGGTTGAAATGGGACTTGGCGAATTGCCTAAAATCGGAACTTTATACGACCCTGATTTGAAAGGATTATCAGCCGAAGCCATATACGACCGCATTGTATTGGATTTCAGAAAATTCAGAAAACTGGCAACATTAAGAGGGATAGGACTTGGAGATATCCTTGAGAAAGTTCCTCCTGATTGGCGTGCAATCGATGATGGAATAACTCTTGATGAGTTTTACCGCCGTTCTCTAGGCCAAGGGCTTTCCTACCACGAGGAACAAGGACGTGGATACTTACCTGCCGGGCTTATAGAAGAAATAAGAGCTTTAAGTCAACCTCCTGTGCCCTGGGATGTTGAACTTGCACAGTGGTTTGACAATTACTTCTCTCCTTTGGAGAAAGTTCGTTCATATGTCCGTCCCAGTCGTCGTCAGGCATCCACTCCGGATATACCTCGTCCCAGATGGGTACCTGCAGCCGGTTCTGAAGATGGTCGGACTTATGGAGTTATACTTGATACTTCAGGTTCAATGGATCGAATCTTGCTTGCTAAAGCATTAGGTGCTATTGCAAGTTACAGCATTTCTCGTGATGTTCCGTATGTAAGGGTAGTTTTCTGTGATGCTGCTGTTTACGACCAGGGCTATATGGCCCCTGAAGCAATAGCCGACAGGGTTAAAGTAAAAGGACGTGGCGGTACAATACTTCAACCTGGAATTGACTTATTGGAAAAAGCTGAAGATTTTCCCAAAAACGGTCCTCTTTTGATTATTACCGACGGTTACTGCGAGCCTTTGAGAATTCATAGGGAGCACGCATTTTTAATACCGAAAGGCAGTAACTTACCCTTTATTCCAAAAGGGAAAGTTTTTAGATTCAGTTAAGACTATGGAAATACTATGATCTGTAAATATATAATTATTGTCAATTGGCTTGAACGAAAAAACTTTTCAAGTACGGTTTATAATGAGTGAAACCCATATGGTAGTCTGTCAAAGCAGACCAAAATATCATGTTCCTTACCTCAACTTCTTATTTAAGCTGCAGGGTCGTGGTGGGCTGGCCCCGCTGACTGGAAACCATATAGGATGTAAATATCAATAAAAATATTAGATTATCATTAACGTACAGTCCTAATCCTGTTTTTGTGTTCAGTATTAGTTAAAACTGAAAAAGAAGTTAATAGTATAGCTTTGGATTCCTATATTAAATACTTTATAACCCATATTTCGAATCAATACAAATTTATTCCTATTTTTATGGGTTTCTTTCTTCTTATCTCATCAATAATTGTTCTAACATCTACATCATTAAGGTTAGAAGTATTAAGTGATATTGCCATATAATCGATATTTTCGATAATACTCTCTAAAAGCATTATGCAATCAGGCTGCAAGGTACAGATGCCCATTCATAAAACGGATAAGTATACCAATCATAATGATCTGCATTGAAATACCAGCCTAATCCATCATCATATCCATTAGAACCATAACAAAGTGTAGTTACATATGTTCCACATCCAATTTTTATATCGATTTGAAAGACTTCATCAAAGTTTATTGCATCAATTAAATCATTACATTGTGAATAGCCTGGTGTTAAGGTGATCCTTTTCAGATTCCAGCAAAAAAGCTGCTGCACTAATTCCTTAGTACAACAGCATGTGTCTGTTTTAATTTAAAACTAAAAAGGAGAGCTATGCCCTCCTTCTAATTACCATCTATTGCCAAAGTTTCTGTTTCCACCGAAACCGCCTCTATTATTGTTGCTTCTCTGCTGCTTTCTTGCTCTCCTGCAGTCAGGGCACCTCTGCGGTTCATTATCGAATCCCTTCTCTTTATAGAAAGCCTGTTCACTTTCACTAAAAATGAATTCTGCATTACAATCTTTGCAACCTAAAACTTTATCTGCCATATCTACTATACCTCCTCAATTTATTTGGATCATATATTTTCTTAACTACCCGCTCCAACTAAATTCAGGAGAGTTGTATTCAAAAAATAATCCATTTTATATAGTAATCAACCTAATAAATATAACATAGAACAGAAAAATAATCAAGACATATTTTTACATCTAATAACACTATTTTCTATGCTTTCAAATTTTTATTAGTGCTATCATACCGATTTTCTCAGATTAAAATCCAAGGTGCCATATAAACTCTCCTTAGATCTTTTTCGGATTCAATATCATGATCATACTTTTTCCTTCCAGCATCGGTTGCTTTTCCATTGTTCCAACATCTATAACTGCATCAGCAAATTTTTCAAGCACTTCTTTACCCGCTACCGTAAATCGCATTTCCCTGCCTCGAAATCTTATGCTGACTTTTACTTTATAACCAACTTGTAAAAACTTATATGCATTTTTTACTTTAAATTCAAAATCATGCTCTTCAATTTTCGCAGACACCCGTACTTCCTTTATTGAAACGACCTTCTGATTTTTCCTTGCTTCCTTATCTTTTTTAGTCTTTTCATACATACATTTGCCATAATCCATGATTTTGCATACCGGTGGTACTGCGTTCGGTACTATTTTTACAAGATCCAGATTCTTTTCAATTGCTAGTTTTTGTGCATCCATTGATGACATTACACCTAGCATAACACCATCATCATTAATGAGCCGAACCTCTCTGTCCCTAATCTCTTCATTCATTGGTAATTCATTTTTTCTAATAAAAAACACCTCCATTATTTTTTTAATATGTGTATTTATAAAACTCACTTATAATTTCCTAAATATTAATAAAAGAGTGGATTAGCAAAGTAATCCACTCTTCGCAATACGTAAGTATTAATGAATAATAGTCAGATTGTAAGACCACTACCCAAAGCGAGAAGTACACTTCTTTTTTATAATCATCTTATTATATCATTAATTTATACATTTGTCTGTTTTATTTTAAAATAATAATTATATAACTTCTAAACTTAAGCACTAAAACACTTAATCCGGATTGTTCTTCAAAACGGAAATAACCTTATACCCGTGATTTTCAAGAGCCGAAACCATTTCATCAGTATTTTGGGTGTTCACCCTTATAACTACATCACTATAGCCCGACTCTCCCCTATATACTGCAATATGAGTTATGTTTACACCAAATTCTTTTATAACCTGGGCAATATCTGCAAGTATACCTGGAGAATCCTGGACCACAACTGCAATTCTCGCACCTATGCCACCAAAGCCCATTAATTCGATAAATGCATTGAATATATCAGTTTCGGTTATTATCCCGCAAAGCTTTTCCCCATCTAATACAGGTAGTGTGCTTATGTCATTATCCCTCATCAAGAGAGCAGCCTCTTCTAAAAGTGCATCAGCAGATATTGTAATTAAATCTTTTGTCATAGCCTGAGATACTTTAGTTTTCCCTAAAAGGTAATTCACCTCAAAAACACTTAGAGTAGTAGCCTTTGAAGGTGAAACTTCCAGCATTTCACGTTCGGTAACGATACCAACCAATTCCCCTCCCTTTACTACAGGCAGTTTTCTTATGCCTTTATGCCTCATTAATTCCAGTGCTTCAGCTATAGTAGCATCAGGGGATATAGTATATGGGTTGGAAGTCATCTTGCTTTTTACATACATAAAATCAGCCTCCCAAGTATGCTTTTTTTATTTCTTCACTCTGTGCTAATTCCTTTCCTGTTCCTTTTATCACTATGGACCCGGTTTCAAGAACATAAGCTCTGTGAGCTATGGAAAGTGCCATGTGTGCATTCTGCTCTACAAGAAGAATGGTAGTTCCCTGTTTATTTATATCCTCAATTATAGAAAATATCTCTTTTACCAAAAGAGGTGCCAGTCCCATGGAAGGTTCATCCATAAGCAAAAGTTTTGGTCTGGACATTAATGCCCTTCCAATCGCAAGCATTTGCTGCTCACCTCCGCTCAATGTACCGGCATTTTGCTTAAGTCTCTTCTCAAGTATTGGAAACCTGGAGAACACATTCTCCATATCTCCCTTTATATTCTTTTTATCTTTTCTTAAATACGCGCCCAGTTCTAGATTTTCCAGAACGGTCATATCCGCGAAAACATGTCTTCCTTCCGGTACGTGGGATAAGCCCTTTTTAACTATCTCCTGTGCATTTATATCTTTTATGTCCTCACCATTGAATAATATTGTTCCATTCTTAGGTTTTATAAGTCCTGATATGGTCCTTAATGTTGTAGTCTTTCCTGCACCGTTTGCACCTATAAGTGTTACAATTTCACCTTGATTTACCTCTATGGACATATCCTTAAGTGCATGGATTACTCCATAATAAACATCCAAATTCTTTATTTCAAGCATCAGGAAACCTCCTCCCCCAGGTAAGCCTCAATAACCTTCTTGTTGCTTTTTATCTCTTGGGGTTTACCATCTGCTATTATCATTCCATAATCTAAAACATAGATTCTTTCACATATCTTCATAACCAATGACATATCATGCTCAATAAGAAGAATTGTAAGATTAAATTCCTTCCTGATCCATTCAATCAAGTCTGTAAGCTCTGAAGTCTCATTTGGATTCATTCCTGCAGCCGGCTCATCCAATAGCAGAACTGTCGGTTTGGTAGCAAGTGCCCTTGCTATTTCAAGCCTTCTTTGTTCCCCATATGGGAGGTTTTTGGAAAGTTCATTCTTTTTGGATTCAAGTCCAAATATTTTTAGAAGCTTCTCTGCTTCCTCAGCTATTTCTTTTTCCTCCCTGTAAAACGAAGGCAGCCTGAAAAAAGAAGACATGACGCCGTATTTAACATTTTTGTGCATAGCAATACGGATATTATCCATTACGCTCAAATCCTTAAAAAGCCTTATATTCTGAAATGTTCTGGCAACTCCCAAATTGGTAATGGCATTAGGTTTTAACCCACTTATTTTTTTAACCGTATCCCCATTATCAAGCTCAATACTGCCGGAACTTGGTTCATATACCCCGGTAAGAAGATTGAAAAAAGTAGTCTTTCCTGCACCATTAGGACCGATAAGGCCCACCAGCTCACCCTTTTGAAGCTCCATATTGACATTGGAAACTGCAGTTAAGCCGCCAAATGATTTTGTAAGATTTTTAACTTTTAGTATTGTCATCATATCACCTCACGTTCTCATCTTGTCAGGCTTCTTCCATGGTAAGCCGTCGAATTTAAATTTTCCGTTCTTTAATTTCTCTCTCACAACCATCACTATTACAAGTATCGATGAATATAAAATCATTCTAATCTCAGGGAAATCTTGCAGATAAAGGGATACAACCGCTAAAAGTATTGCAGATATTATTGAACCCCTGATACTTCCCATTCCGCCAATAACCACTATTACAAGGATATCAATAGATCTTAGAAAGCCAAACATATCAGGTTTTATAAAGTAAAAATAGCTGGAATATAGTGCACCAGCAACGCCAGCACAAAATGCCCCGATTACAAAAGCAAGTACTTTATATTTCGTCGTGTTGATCCCCATAGCTTCTGAGGCTATTTCATCCTCTCTAATGGATTTGCATGCTCTCCCATGGGATGAATTAATAAAATTCTTTATCACTATTACAGTGCCTGCTGTAAATATGAAAAGCCATGTCCAGTTGGTGTACTGAGGTATACCGCTAAGACCTGCCGCTCCGCCTGTAAAATCTAAATTCAATACTATGATTTTAATAATCTCTCCCATTCCAAGTGTGGCTATTGCAAGATAATCTCCCCTCAGCCTTAAAGTAGGTATTCCTATAAGAAGCCCTACAACAGCTGCGAAAAAAGCACCTGCAGCAATACCCAAAAAGAATGAATATTCATGAGTAATATTAATTGTAATAAGAGCACCGGAGTATGCACCTATTGACATAAATCCTGCATGTCCCAGAGAAAACTGACCTGTAAAACCTGTTATTAAATTTAAGCTGACTGCAAGGATTATATTAATGCAGATTAGTGCAATGGTGATTTGGTAATAATCGCTTAAAATATTAAACATGATAAGAAGCTGTACTATACCATAGAGCCCAATAACACCTGCTGCAGTTTTTATGTTTTTAGCATTAAATATTCTATTCAATTCTGCCTCACCTACACTTTCTCACGGATATTCTTACCGAATAAACCGGATGGTTTGATTAAAAGAACCAAAATCAGTATTGCAAAGGCAACTGCATCTCTATATAGTGAGTTTCCATATCCGCTTATCAGTGTCTCTATAACTCCAATTGAAAAGCCTCCAACCAGTGCCCCCGGAATTATTCCTATTCCGCCAAGCACTGCAGCAACAAAGGCTTTAAGTCCCGGCATTATTCCCATAAATGGATCTATAGAGTTGTAAAAGGCACCAACCAAAACACCTGCTGCTCCTGCAAGTGAAGAACCAAGTATAAATGTAAACGAAATAGTCCTATCTACATTAATTCCCATAAGCTGTGCAGCATCCTTATCCATTGAAACTGCCCTCATTGCTTTTCCCATCAGTGTCTTTCTGACAATAAACTGTAAAAGCACCATTAAAATTATTGTTATAACAAGCAGGATAATTTGCTTATCAGTGATTTTCACTCCCATAAAAAGTTCCCTGCTCTTTTCCGGCAAAACTGCCGGGAATGCTCTAACATCAGCTTTTGCAAAAAACATAACCACATATTCCAAGAGCAATGATATGCCTATTGCAGTAATCAATGCAGATATCCTTGAAGAATTTCTCAGGGGCTTATATGCAACTTTTTCTATAATTACTCCCAACACGGCACAAAATATCATAGAAATTATAAGAGCTGAAAAAAACCCCAATCCCATACTTGTTATGCATATAAATCCAACATATGCCCCAATCATATATATATCTCCATGAGCAAAATTTATAAGTTTGATTCCACTGCATAAACTCTTTTTTTACAATAGATGTACCTTGACA
>DAOOVO010000144.1:0-7880 GCA_035370245.1 Pseudobacteroides sp. | reverse complement strand
GAAGTTGTCAAGGTACATCTATTGTAAAAAAAGAGTTTATGCAGTGGAATCAAGAATAAAACTTACAAATTCTTGCTAAGTAAATTCAAAAATTTATAAACTGTCTGCAAATTTATGTTTTCGTTTTAATACAATATTCAAAATTATGTCATGTTGCAACAAGGCAATATAATTCGTTGAAATCAAGGGGTTTAAGGAATAACATATTATTATAAAGGCAAGATAACTAAATTAAGGGTGTTAAAAAATTATGAAGAAATCTATGACAGTACTGTTGTTTGTTCTGATTTGAGGGGGGTGACTGGCACTTAAATAAATATGTTTGTAAAAAGAGTTTACATTGGCCAATGTAGTTGTCTAGAAAAGCTGCAAACCTTAAATTGGTTATCTTTAAATAGAGGTAAATAAAAAGAGAAACTTAGGGAGGGAAAGATAATGAAAAAATCAAAGAAAGTATTGGCATTGCTTGTGTGTATTTTCATGACAGCCGGTTCATTGACAGCTTGTTTGTCGGATAAAAATTCAGGTGAAAACGGAGGCAATGAAAGTTTGGGAAATAATCAACAAGCATCTGTGGACGGTAGTGATACAAATGAAGGCACAAACGAAGAGGGTAAAAATCCTGAAGATTATAAGGGAGAAATATCATTCTGGCACTTTAACAGCAGTGAGGGACCAAAGATAGTTGAAGCATTCAATAAGATATATCCAAATATTAAGGTTAAATTGACTGTTGTTCCGGACAGAGATTCACAGTATCAAAATAAGCTTACAACGGCCATTAGGTCAGGAACTGGAGTACCGGATGTATTTGTAGCAGAATCGGCATTTGCAAAAAGGCTTGTTGATATGCAGGGTGCATTTGCAGACCTGAATCAAATGGCAAAGGATGTAGTATCAAAAATGATTCCGTTTACAGTTCAGGTAGGAACCGATAAGAATGGAGTAATAAGGGCATTATCTCACCAGGCAGCCCCTGGAGCTATAGCATATAAAAAGCCGGTTGCAAAAAAATATTTGGGAACGGATGATCCTAAAGATATCGCTGAAATGCTGTCTTCAGAAGAAAAAATGCTTGAAACGGCACAAATTCTCAAAGAGAAGAGCGGAGGAAAGGTTGCGCTATTCCCTACATGGGAGGAACCGAAGAAAATGTATTTAGGAGCCAGAAGCCAGGGTTGGGTAGTTGACAATAAGCTGGTTATTGACGACAAAGTTATGCAATTGATTGATTTTGCAAAAAAATTGAGAGATAACAAGTATGAGGCAGGATTAACACAATGGACACCCGGTTGGGCATCTTCCATAGCTGAAGATGAAAAGGCAATGGTTCTGGCATGTCCTCCATGGGGAGTTCCGTGGATAATAAACTCCAATGACCCAAAAGCTGCGGATGGAGGCAGATGGGGAATCGCAACACCACCGTTCAATTACTTCTGGGGTGGTACATGGATGGGTATTTATGATAAGTCGGAACAGAAGGAGCTTGCCTGGGAGTTTGTTAAATTCTTTACAGCTAATAAGGACACAATGAAACAATGGGCATTGGACAATCAGGATTTCCCCAATAACCTGGATATACTTGCTGAGGGAGCACCTAGTGACAGCAAAGTTGTGGGCACGAACCTTTTCAAGTTTTATGAACCTTTTGTTAAAGATATAAACGGTGAAGTTCTTACACAATATGACGATATTATTGAGAGAGCTTTTGACAATACAATGACATCATATCTTGCAGGCAAATACAGGACTAAGGACGATATGCTTAAGGCTTTCAAAAATGAAGTAAAATCAAACTTAAAAGATATTCAAGTTGAATAACATTAGCCCCTAATTATACTAATCTAATAATATAAGCTGCGGCATAGCTGCAAGAATTAAGGCCTGCAAACCACATGAGTTGTTTGCGGGCCTAATCTTTGTGATTTTTTATAATTGCTTCCAATTCGCTGTCTTCTATATCCTCATAACTGTAGCGGGCTTTATTGTAGCAAGCAGCCAGATCTGAAATATCCTCTTTATAAAGTCCTTCAATATCTTTGGAAAGCTCGTTCGGTGTGAGACTTTTATTAAATTTAAATCCTTTTTTTATAAAGCTTAAAATTTTTTGTCTGTATATAAACCTTACCTTATCTCTGTTTGTTAAAAGGTCTTTCCATGGTTTATCCTTATTGAAAAGATGTAAAAAGCTTTTTACATTAGACCAATATTTTGAAGAAGACTTCAATAAAAGCTCCCGTTCATCCACATATCCAAGAGTACTTTCTTTGACGATATCTTCTTGCCTCTTGCTAGAAAGCCATACGGCTATTTTGTGTATAAACTTAAAAATGACATATATGGTCAGGAATGCAAAACCTATTATTACCGCTATCCGCATTATATTAAATATAATTTCAAGAATAGAAATACTGCTGGAAAATTTTCTGCCAAACATTTTTATTTCGCTCATACCGACACTGCTGTTATTTGAATCCGAAGACAAATGGTTTAAAATACTATAAATTCCAACGATTATAGACTTCACAAGAGTTATTATGGATTTCCAAAAAGGTTTGAACATTGATAAAGCAATTATTAGAACCAAAATTATTATAAGCGAAGTAATGTTGGATTTTAAAAGGGAAGAAGGAATATGTGTTTTATTTCCCGTTTTATAAAAAGCTTCTCTAAGATGTTCCACACTGCAAATTGATAGAAACACAACTATCATTACCAACCCTACTGCATTGAGAAGGCCGACATATGGACTTAGTTTGCCGGACATGAGATACAGTACATTGAAAACAAGATATGAGGCAAGGAGCAAATTAAAAAGGGGTATGGGGGATTGTTTGAGCCAACTGTTCTTACTTATGCAAGTTCCTCTGAAAATTGAAAATGATGCCATAATTGTATACAAAATTGAAAATGATTTAAATGTCGATATTACTAATGATGAGGATATTCCTATAATTAGACTTATTATCACATAAAAAGCATTGGATTTGTTTTTTTGAAGCCTATTTAATAATATTCCCGTCAAATAAAATGGTATCAGACCTGCAATAATTATAAGTACATTACCGTCTTGGTATGCATGTACTGCTAAAGCAAGCAATATGGGAAAGATAAATATAATTTCAACTAAGGATTGCATGAGCTTAATTGTAATATGTTTAAAAAAGTTTGGCATATTAACCTTCCTTGATTCAATAATACGTTGGATTTATTTTGCATTATATTTCCGGGATATGATATATTTATTATAAATGCCGTTATTTATATTATAATTCGGAATTATATTGTTCTTCAATGTTATTTATAATTTTGATTTGGGTACTTTAAAACTATTTTGGGTTATTTTATTAGCTGAAATTACCGATATATATGTCGTACGTTCTTGCTTAATGCTACTAAGTAATACCATGGAATGACCTGGTATTTTTGTGGACAAAATCCTGATAATTTATCAGGGGTTTGAATATTATTATTACAATTAATTATAAAGAGGAGCTGAAAATGCCATATTCATCTTTTTTTTCTGTGATGTTTTTTTCGGTATGCATTGTGTCGCTGGTCAGCGGCATATTGGTCATAAAAAACAATCATAAGGCTTCTGCAAATCGGTGCTTTTTTGTCATGGTTTTATCGGTTAACATCTGGTCTGCAGGGCTGGCTTTTGCAAACATTGCTCCAGATGAAGCAACATGTGAAAGCTGGAGGCGTTTTTCAGCTGTTGGTTGGGGAACTGCTTATAGTATTTTCCTTCATTTTATATTGATTATTTCCGGCTATAACAAGCTGCTTAAAAAATGGTGGTTTTACTCATTATTGTATTTGCCTGCTGCAATAACAGTGTTTGCTTTTTCCGTTCCATTCGGTATTAACCCCAATCCGTATAATCTTGTTCGTACCGAATTTGGATGGACTAATATTGCAAGTATTTCGGAGTATAATATTTGGGACTGGATATTCTTTTTTTACTATATCGGTTATGTATTAACCGCTTTGGTGATTGTATTTTTATGGAATATAAAAGCTCAAGAATATAGAGTTAAGATGCAATCACGTATTATTTTTATATCTTTTGCCGTAACATTAGTTCTCGGGTCATCAACAGATGTGCTTCTTGGCAATATTTTTGCGAAACTACCTCAAATGGCACCCATTATTTTGTTGATTCCAATTGTAACAATATATCATACAATTAGAAAATATGATTTTATAGTAACTAAAAAAGTTAATAAAAATGCCAGTTATATGCGTATTATCATCTGTGCTGTATTATTTTTGAACTTTGTCTTTTTGCAGAACAATTTATCACCGGATAACAACATGGCATCATTAAACTATATAGGAGTATCTACCATAAGAGGGATATTGACACAACTACAGATGCTTATTTCAATATATCTTGTACTAAAAGAAGATATGCCGGGATATATATGTGCTGTTTTGTTAAATACCGGAACTACATTGATTACAATAAATTTTATCCTTCGCAGTAAAACATTGGCATCTTTGCCTGCAATGATTTCATATTTGGGTGTAATTTTGATAGTTGTACTTATATCTACTTATAAAAGGGAAACAGCATTAAATATTGAGAAAATAGACAATCAAAGGAAAATTCTTGAGGAGTCAGAAAAAAAATTATATCATATGGCATATTACGATTCATTGACAGGACTATATAATAAAGACTGGTTTGTAGAAAATTTAAATAGATCTATAAATGAAGCAAAAAGAAATGGTTTAAAAATAGGTATCATATTTATTGATTTGGATTCTTTTAAATCAGTTAATGATACAATGGGGCATACAACAGGTGATGAGCTCCTTGGTATTATGGCAGGCCGAATTTCTACATGCTTGAGAGAAGAGGACGTCCTTGCAAGATTTGGTGGGGATGAATTCCTGATAATGATTTCAAATATAGAAAAAATAGAAGAACTATATACAATAATAGAAAATATTTTGGGGATCTTCAAATACCCCGTTTTGGTACAAAATATGGAATATTTTATTACAGCAAGTGTTGGTGTGTCATTATTTCCAGTAGATGGAGAGGATTCCGAGAACCTAATAAAAAATGCTGATATAGCCATGTATTTAGCAAAGAATAAGGGAAAAAATCAATGTGTTTACTGTTCAACAGATATTAAAAACGACACTGTTAAAAGATTAAAATTGACTAACAACTTATACAGGGCACTTGATAAGAATGAATTGTTTATTCACTACCAACCTCAGATAAAAACAGAAACACAAGAAATAATAGGCTTCGAAGCACTGTTACGCTGGAACAATGAGGAATACGGCATTGTGCCTCCCGATGTTTTTATACCGATGGCAGAACAAACAGGGCTTATCAGGCCTATTGGTTTGTGGGTATTTAAAGCTGCTTGTGAACAGCTAAAGGTGTTCGAGAGAATTTACGGTAAAGAAATCTCCATGGCCATAAACTTATCGTTGGAACAGTTGAGAGATGCAAGTATAGTGGATAATATAAGTAAAATACTAGAAGAAACAGAAACGGATGTAAAAAACATTCATATTGAAATAACAGAAAGTATTGCATTCTATGAAGATCATTCGATTTTGAATCGGCTTATAGATATTAAAAAGCTTGGGGTTTCAATATCTATAGATGATTTTGGTAAAGGCTTCTCTTCTTTTATCAGGCTAAAAACATTTCCAATTGATTTAATAAAAATTGATATCGACTTTGTTCATGGAATAACTTCAGGATCGGAAAAAGACATGGCAATTATAAAAAGTATCATTCAAATTGCTAAAAATCTTGGAATTGATGTACTGGCAGAAGGTGTAGAGACGGAGGAACAGTTCAATTATTTGAGAGATAACCAGTGCAATATAATTCAGGGATTCTATTTTTATAAGCCCATGCTTGCAAGTGAAGTGGAATCAATTTTAAAAGCAAGGAAGTTATTGGTATAATATTACAACCTTTCCGTTTTAAGCTCTTTTCCTTTAAAACCTATACCTATACATACTATTTTTGTACAGTTGTATATTGCTGCCAGTCCCTCTTTGTATTTTTTTTTCTCTTTTATTTGATCTACAGCTTCCTTTGTTAGTTTATCAAGAGATTTTGGTCCCTTTGTACTTTCCCATTTAAATTCAAATATATATGCAGTATTATTTATATCTTTTGGTATCAAAGCTATATCAGGTCTTCCTAATCCATATTCCTTATTGCTTTCCACCTTATATTTTTCTCCAACCAATACAAATAGTCCCAACATAAATCCATGATGAAAACTTTCATATTTCTTATCCTGTTCTGTTTCTTCCAGCTCATCTATGCTTCTTTGTGCACTTTTCACATCATTATAGCTCACCTGCTTTAAATATAAATCTTTAAGAATCCTTTCAAATTTCTCAATGTTTTCTTCTTCCAAAGTTTTTATTATGTTTTGTAAATTTTCGAGAGTGTTTTCATCTTCTTTAAAATAATTTATTATCATATCTTCATATATAGTCTGAATTTCTATGTTTGGTATTGCCAGTTTGTACTGAAACTTATATCGAACTTTTTCTCTTCCGCATGCTTTCAGATAGCCTGCATGCAATAAAAAGCTCCATGCTGCATCAGGATTATCTTTTATACTTTGATATACTATATTTTCTTCTATTACCTTAGATACATCTTCGCCCTTGATAAGCTTTTCTACTACTTTTTTGCCCTCTGCCTTATCAAGTTGCATTACGTCTTTTATCATTCTATTGTCGCTTGTGTTTATCCAATATGGTTTCAATCCGTTATTGGGATTATACATGAATTTTATTATACTCCATGGATTATATATTATAGTATTCAATCCAAATATATAGCCATTGTACCATTTTTTTATGTCATTCAAATGGTTTTCGTAGCCTAAATATTTTGCCATATTTTCTACTTCATTCTCTGTAAATCCAAATTTATCGGAAAATTCTTCCGACAATACGGTGCATACCAGGGGATTGTTAAAATCGCTAAAAATGCTTTCCTGAGCAACTTTCATTATACCTGTAAGCACAGCTTGCTTAAGTGCCTTATTATCCTTAAAACTCTTAACCAATAAGCTTTTCATAAAGTTTATTACTGATTCATAGTAACCCTCTATGTAACCTGATTGTATAGGAGTATCATACTCATCAATTATTACTATGCAATCTTCTTTAAAGTACCTTTTTAAATATTCGGTTAAATCGCTTATACCATCGGTATAGTCAACTGATGTTCCCTGAAAATTCATTACTTTTTTATATCTGTCTTTTTGCTCATCGGTTAGAACATCACTTTTTAATAAATAACTATGTCTTTCAAATTCTTTAGCGATTATTCTTTTTATATTTTCATATGTTTCATTCCAATTATCCTGCTTTGCATTTTTTAGTGTTAAATATACTAAAGGATATTTCCCTAATTCACTAATATATTTATCTCCCTGTTTAGTTATATAAAGGCCTTCAAACAGATAACTCATATCTTCATCTTCAAAATCATGCTGTCTGCATTTAGGTATTTCAAAAAAGTACTTTAACATGCTCATGTTTAAAGTTTTACCAAATCTTCGTGGTCTGGTTATTAGTACTATTTGATCCGGCCTGTCTATCAATTCTTTGATCAATTGAGTTTTATCCACATAGTAACCATTGTTTTCTATAAGTTTTTTAAAGTTATCTATTCCTTGTAAAACCTGCTTTTTAGCCATTAGTATTACCTCTTTGCTAATTATTAAAATACTGATAATAATTAATTTACCAATCCTTATTATATCATTGTTCTATAGAGTTTAAAATAATAATGATGGGGAATACTTTTTAGTCCCTAATGTAATTTTTATGAAAAAGTAGCCGATAAATTTATTATAAATATACTTTTTTAA
>DAOOVO010000143.1:0-8009 GCA_035370245.1 Pseudobacteroides sp. | reverse complement strand
TATACATACTTTTATAAATAGAACACATGCTATAAATTTAGTAATTTCGAATACTAAATTAATAATTGTCAAACATACTATCTGCCAAGTCATTACGCATTACCCCTTTATTCGTATAATACTACTGAATTCATATATCTTACTTATATTCAATAAACATATTTCCTGATTTGCTTTTCATTATTACCATTTAATTTTTTCTTCTTTATATATTTTTTGAATTTCTATATAAACATCGCAATAATAAATATATAGAGGTCCTGAAGGCATTATTCATACAAATCACCGCCTTATTTTAATTATATCACATAAATCCATAATCTCACAGCTTAATATCATTATAATTTTACATAAATAGTAAATTATGGTATATTGTATATAGGCTCTATTCTATAAAAGAGGATGAAAATTTAATGAAAAAATTATTCGACTTTATTTCGAAATATCATACTCCTGTTTTAACTCTTATTGCATATCAAATTCTCGGAGTAGCACTGTTTAAAATTTTCTACGCTAAAGATTTTAGATGTTTGTATATTACTGCAGACATAGCCGCAATTGCCTACTTTCTTTTACTGTTTATTCGTGAAGGTTTAAACATTAAAAATAAAACAATAAAATATATTTTACTTGGTATATCTATATTATTTGCTTTCTTTACATTTATGTTTATTATACAAAAAACAATAGAGCTGTATTTTTAAACAAAAATACAGCCTTACTGCAATTATGAGCCGGTTTATTAATCTTCACAATAATAATATAACAAATATGAATTAGTTGGAGGTATAGAAGAGTATATATGAATATTATTTTTGTCTTTTATTTTGCTACTGGAGCATTGTTATTATTATCAAGAGCGAAAATAATTCATGGAAACTACTTTAAATTACCTGCATTATTCTTGCTTGGAATAAATAGACATAATATTTACGCTGATATATTATTTATACTTATATTCCTTATATCTATGGGGTGGAAACCTCGGCTTATATTAATAGGAAGCGAATTTCAAGTATTAGGTATAAGTAAGGATAATATATTTAATATAATAGAAGATATTAGCAATAATAACGGCTACATCATAGAAAAAAGCCTCCAAATGATGAAATAGTTGTCTCAAAAAATGGGGTTACAATAAATATATTTTAGGCTTTACAATATTTGATAATACTTATTTAGTAATTAATTCTAAAAAAAGAAGAAGTAAAGAATATGAAGAATTTTTAAATTTGATTTATTCATATTTTCATAAATTAGATATAGAACCATACAAAACAGGAGTTGCCTTTATTTTAATATCAATTGCTGCTATATTTGTACATTATGTTATATAATAAAATAGAGCTGAGCAACTTTAGTCGCTAAGCTCTGTTTTATTTTTGCTCCCCATAATGTAAATGTTTATTGTATATTTAAAATAAACTCCGCTCCAAACCAAAACCCCTCAAACCCTTATCCCTTCTCACCTTAACCCTATTCTCCTAATCTCTTCCAGATAATAAAGTCCGCTCTAAATTTCCATATTTTCATCCCATTTATTAACACTTTTTCCTTATTCCTTGTAACATTTTTTAAAATAAAGTCGGTTCCGAATAAGGGCAATGTGCAAGGGAAAAGGTATAAGGTTGCATTTTCTCATGTGTTTCTTCTAATCTTTTTTCAATTCTGCTACCAATATATAATACTCTCAATCCTTTAAAATCAATGCCTTTAGCCTTATTCCTTACCCCTTAACTCTAAACTCAATAAAAAGTAAATCCCGCAGCCGTTCAGGATTTTTCCTGCTTCGACTACGGGATTTTGGAACGAACTTTATTTTGACAGAGTCAACTTTATTATCATGGAGTGGAGTTTATTTTAGTTATACATTTATATAATTAAACCATTTATGTTTTATTCTACCGTAACAGACTTTGCCAGGTTGCGGGGCTTATCGATGTCACAGCCTCTTAAGAGGGCTGCGTAATAGGCCAAGTACTGAACCGGAATGATGGTTGTCAAGGGTGAAAGGAGTTCGTGAGCATCATCCACCACTATGTTGTCTTTCTCCTGGCTGATCCTCCGCATTGATATAACCATGGTTTTAGCCCCTCTTGCCTTAACTTCCTTGATATTGCTTCTTGTGTTGAGATTGATGTTCTCCTGGGTTATCACGGCAATTACGGGAGTGTCTTTTTCAATCAATGCTATCGTACCGTGCTTCAATTCTCCCGCAGCAAAACCTTCCGTCTGTATATATGAAATTTCTTTCAGCTTGAGGGCTGCTTCAAGGCACAAGTAGTAATCCATGCTTCTTCCTATATAGAAGCAATTCCTGGTATTCAACAGGTATTCTTCGGCTAATTTTTTGTATTTTTCCCTGTCGTTGCATAGAGACTCCATAATGTAAGCAATCTTGGACAATTCTTTAAAGACATCAATACCGATTTTGTTGTCAACCATGGCCGCAAGTATTGCCAATACAGTAACCTGGGCCGTATATGCCTTGGTGGAGGCAACTGCTATTTCAGGTCCCGCATGCAGCAAAAGGGTATGGTCTGCTTCTCTTGACAAGGTAGAGCCCTTCACGTTAGTCAAAGTGATAGTTTTATAGCCCATTTCCTTCACTTTGACCAGGACAGCCCTGCAGTCTGCTGTTTCCCCGCTTTGGGAAACAAACATGAATAAGGGCTTTTGGGTCAAAAGGGGCATATTGTATATGAATTCACTGGCTATTATTACTTCCGTGGGCTTGCCGGAAATCTTTTCAAAAAACTGCTTGCCCACAAGACCTGCATGGTAGCTGGTGCCGCATGCAATAATATAAATCTTGTCGCAATTTCTTAATTCTTGTAATATTTCCGAGGAAATGCTCATATTTCCGCATTTATCAGAATATTCTGACATAATTTTTCGAATCACAAAAGGCTGTTCTTCGATTTCTTTCATCATATAATGAGCATATGGCCCTTTTTCCGTATCCGAAGCGTCAATATCCGCCTTGTATGGCTGCCTGTTTATTTTGTTGCCGTAAATGGTATAAATTTCAACATCGTTTTTTGTTATTTTCAAAAACTCCTTATCTTCAATTTCATAAAATAAATTAGTGTGGTTTATCATTGCCATGGCATCACTGGCAATCATGTTAAATCCCTTCCCCTTACCCGCCAATAAAGGAGTTTTGTTCTTAGCGGCATAAAGGGTGTTCATATCCTGCTTGTCAATTATGGCCAAGGCATAAGAACCTTCTAATTTGCTCATGGTATGCCTGATGGCAAGTTCAACGGATTCGCCTTCATTGACAAATTTTTCAATGAGCTGGACGATTACTTCCGTATCCGTGTCGCTCTGAAAATCCGTATCGCTTAAGTATTTTTTTCTCAGCTCTTCCTCGTTTTCAATAATCCCGTTGTGTACCAGGGTAAACCGTTTTGAGCTGCTTTGGTGGGGGTGGGAATTAATCTTGTTGGGAGTTCCGTGGGTTGCCCACCTTGTATGGCCTATTCCGATATTGCCGTTTATATTTTTGTCTATGTTTTTCCTTAAATCCGCAATCCTTCCTTTTTCTTTGCAAACATATACTTCGTTGTCATGCAACACGGCTATTCCAGCCGAATCGTATCCCCTGTACTCAAGTTTTTCAAGTCCCTGCAGAATGATCTCTTTCACATCTTCAAATCCGATATAGCCTACAATTCCGCACATATAATCTCTCCATTCTTTTAATTTTTTTTTATTACAAATGAGACACTTGACTTATGCTCAGAAAGACACAGCAGTGCTTAGCATGAGATTCTTCACATGCGTTCAGAAAGACACAGCTTTGCTGCATGAGATTCTTCGAGCTAAAGCTCTCAGAATGACAGTTTTGAGTTATTCATAACAATGTCAAAGCATCGCTGCATGTTATCCTTCACATGTGTTCAGAATGGCATAGCTTCGCTAAACCTGTGATTCCTCGCCTTGGCTCAGGATTACACGGGCCGGGTCTCAATTAGTAATTGAATTAAGATTGGGGAAACTAAGACTATTATTTACGGTAAGATTTGAAGCTGTCAATTTTATTTTGTCATTACGGTCGCCCGTAATTTTTGTAAAAATTGTATCGGTGCAGCCACACCGCAGAGCATCCGCCGAATTTTCGATTAACTCTGTCCTCGTCAACTATTAATAAGTTCCGGCGCTATAATATTCTGTTGTTTCCCATCTTAACTTTATGATTTTTTTGATATTATGTTACAATATTATTATATTACCATAAAATCAATTTTACGTATAGATTTTTTTTAAAAATACTTGTGCTTCCAATTCTATATCTCCAGTGCATTTTTTTGCCATGTATGATATTTTGACCCGTCGTAAATAATAAGCATAGAAAGTCAGTATTGATTTTCTGTAAAATTTAATCAATGTAAAAAACAGACCTGTTACATAAACAGGTTAAAAAGGGCCCAAGTGTAATTTACCAATTTAGCATAATATTACATGATTAAATTGAACTTAGTTGATAATAATAATAGTACATCTTAAGAGAAAGGAGAATCAAAATGGCAACAAGCAACAGCGGAAGCAACAACATTGTAGTTCCTGAAGCAAAACAAGCTCTTAACCAGATGAAAACTGAAATAGCCAATGAATTAGGCTTAACAAATTATGAGCAGATTGACAAGGGAAACCTTACTGCAAGACAAAATGGTTATGTAGGCGGATACATGACTAAAAGATTGGTTGAAATGGCTCAGAGACAAATGAGCGGCGGTGGCGGCGGACAGTTTAAGTAATAAAGGGATAATCTTTGAAGTAGAGGAATGTCCCCCTACTGATAAATTTGGCGGATAGGTACCTATCCGCCTTCTTCCTTTTATTGAACTTTTGACATTGCTCTTTCCTTTTTTAATTCTTCAATTAATAAGGGAACTATTTTAAACAAGTCTCCTACTATACCCACATCTGCAACTTCAAATATGGGGGCAGTTTCATCCTTGTTTATGGCAATGATGAAATCAGATTCTTCCATACCGGCCAAATGCTGAATAGCTCCTGAAATACCGCATGCGATGTAGAGATTCGGTCTTACGGTTTTTCCCGTTTGACCTACCTGTCTGTCTTTTGGAACCCAGCCTGCATCTACGGCTGCTCTTGAGGCTGAAATCGTGCCGCCTAACAAGTCGGCCAATTCTTCAAGCATTGCGTAATTTTCGGGACCATGCATTCCTCTTCCGCCGGACACCAAAACTTTTGCGTCCTCGATGTTCATTCTTTGCTGAATTATTCTTTTTACATCAAGGATTTCCACATTTTTCCTGTCTGCAGGAATTTCTGCTTTATATTCTTCTATATTCACCGGATTCTGCTCGGAGTATTTTGCCCTCTGCATAACTCCCGGTCTTACGGTTGCCATTTGGGGTCTGTGTTTTCCTATAATAATCGTTGCCATAAGGTTTCCCCCGAAAGCAGGTCTGGTCATGGCAAGGTTTAACTGTCCCTCGTTTGTTTCGTCCTCGGTAATTGCCAAGCCTGTGCAGTCTGCGGTAAGGCCTGTTTTCAGTCTTGCCGATACCCTGGGAGCTAAGTCTCTTCCTATGGCTGTCGCCCCGTAAAGGACTATTTCAGGTTTCTTTTCCGTTAATATTTTATGAAGAGTATAAGCATAGGGCTCTGTCATATACTCATCCAAGAGTTCATGATCTGCATATATTACCTTGTCTGCCCCGCCGTAGCATAGTTTCTGGGCTTCATCCTTCATGTTGTGGCCCAGGAGTACGGCTGTTACGGTGGTATTCAGGTCCTTTGCCAGTTCCTTTGCCTTGCCTATCAGTTCATAGGCAACTTTTTGCACTTTTCTGTCTCTTTGTTCAGCAAAAACAAATATGCCTTTATATTCTGAAATATTCATAGTGTCCTCCTCCTAAATTATAAATTTCTCCTTCATTTTTTCAACTATCAGCTCAGCTGATTCCTGGGGTTCAAGAACAAAAACCTTTCCTGCTGATTTTGCACCCTTGGTAAAGGATCTTACAACCTTGGTAGGAGAACCTTTCAAACCTATACTTTCCGGGTCCACGTCAACATCTTTTGAAGTCCAGATTTTAACTTCTTTTTCCCTGTAAGCATCGAAGATTCCGCCCGGTGTCATGTAGCGGGGTTTGTTCAGTTCGGCCAATGCCGTAATCAAGCATGGCAATTTTGTCTTTATGGTATGGTATCTATCTTCATATTGTCTTTTGACAATAAGTTCATTTCCATCAATTTTAATTTCTTCCGCATAGCTGATGTTTACCAGTCCCAAGTGCTCAGCAATCTGGGGTCCGACTTGGGCAGTATCTCCGTCTATTGCCTGACGTCCCGTTATGATTAAATCATAGTCAAGTTTTTTCAAAGCTGCTGCAAGGGTTGTGGATGTTGCCAGGGTATCGGCTCCGCCGAATGCCCTGTCTGTTATCAGTATGGCTTCATCAGCCCCCATTGCCAAAGCTTCTCTAAGAGCAGCTTCCGCAGCCGGAATACCCATGGACATAACCGTTACATGAGCTCCATATTCATCTTTAAGCCTGAGGGCAGCTTCAAGACCTGCCTTGTCGTCAGGGTTTATTATGCTTGGTACCCCTTCTCTGATAAGGGTGTTGGTTTTCGGATCTATCCTGACTTCCGTGGTATCAGGTACCTGTTTAATACATACTACTATATTCACTTTTTCTGCCTCCCTATTTCAACATATTTGTACTGATAACCATTTTCTGTACTTCGGATGTTCCTTCATAAATCTCGGTTATCTTTGCGTCTCTCATCATTCTTTCAACAGGATAATCTCTGGTGTATCCGTATCCTCCATGAAGCTGTACGGCCTTTGTAGTAACTTCCATGGCAGTTTCCGCTGCAAACAATTTAGCCATGGATGCTTCAACACCGTATGCTTGTCCGGCATCCTTCAAGGCTGCAGCCCTGTATACCAAAAGTCTTGCCGCATCCACTTTGGTCTGCATATCAGCCAACTGGAACTGGGTATTTTGGAATTTAGCCAGAGTCCTGCCAAACTGTTTTCTTTCTTTAACATATTTAACGGTTTGGTCTATGGCACCCTGGGCAATTCCCAATGCTTGGGCAGCTATACCGATTCTTCCCGAGTCAAGGGTCTTCATGGCTATTTTAAAACCTTGCCCCTCTTTCCCAAGAAGATTTTCCTTGGGTACGATACAGTCTTCAAATACCAGCTCACATGTTGCAGAGCCCCTGATACCCATTTTTAATTCTTTTTTCCCTATTGAAAAACCGGGAAAGCCCTTTTCTACTATGAAGGCAGAAATACCTCTTGTGCCTTGTGTCTTGTCGGTCATTGCAAAAATTATATAACAATCGGCATATGAACCGTTTGTAATAAATATCTTACTTCCATTTAACACGTAATGGTCACCGTCAAGCACTGCCTTTGTCTGTTGTCCGGCTGCATCCGTTCCGGCACCCGGCTCTGTTAGGCCAAATGCTCCTATCCATTCTCCCGATGCAACCTTTGTTAAATATTTCTTCTTTTGTTCTTCAGTGCCAAACTCATACAGAGGACCTCCGCACAGGGATGTGTGCGCAGATACTATAACTCCTGTTGTGGCACATACCTTTGACAGTTCTTCGACTGCCATAGCATAAGTCAGATAATCACAGCCTTGTCCACCGTATTCTTTAGGAAAGGGAATACCCATGAAACCGTATTTACTTAATTTTTCAACAGTTTCAAGAGGAAACCTTTCTTCTTCGTCAATTTCTTGTGCCAATGGCTCAACTTCATTCACGGCGAAATTTCTGAACAGCTGTCTTGCCATTTGATGCTCTTTGCTCAATTGAAAATTCATAACTACACTCCTTAAATTTTTTGTCACTTTGTTAAATTTTTAACTTGTTTTTGCCCAACAGTAGCATTATACACTACTTGCATAAATATATCAAGTGGTTAACTAAATTTTGCTGGACGTTTTTCTTTAAACGTGAATTGACAAAGTAAATGCAACCCCATGATTCAAATATAGTTGCATTTA
>DAOOVO010000142.1:0-8143 GCA_035370245.1 Pseudobacteroides sp. | reverse complement strand
ACTTTTAGCCTATTTGTTCTAAGTATTCATGTCAAGTATTATTATACAACATCATTCCGACTTGTATTGATGTTCTGAAGTCTGTTAAGAAGACAAAATTATTTAGTATTAATAATACTCGTATAGATGACATCTTATCTGATGAAACAGATGATGAGGATAAAAAAATCACTGTTCTGCGAAAAGCATTATCCGTTCCTTTTGATGAACTCGAACGATATTCAGCATATGTTTCTGGAAACACAAAATTTGCAACGCACCATGGAATAAAAGGACTTGAGTTCCCGAGGGTGATGGTTATTATAGATGATTCTGAAGCTAGAGGATTTTTATTTAGTTATGAAAAACTTTTTGGAGCAAAACCGAAATCGCAAACAGATATCAAAAATGAGCAAGAAGGTAAAGATACGGGAATTGCAAGAACGACGAGGCTTTTTTACGTAACATGTACACGGGCGGAAAAGAGTTTGGCAGTTGTTGTCTACACGGATAACTCCGAAGCCGTTAAGGAAACTGCAATTTCAAACGGCTGGTTTAGAAAGGATGAAATAGAATTGATGTAAACTTGAAAGAGCAGCCTCACATAATCTTGATATTATAAGATAATTAAATTATGTAGATATAAAAAATTGTCTCAAAGGTGTCCAACAAATACCCATTAACCTATGGCTGGATGCAATTTTTGTAATCAGTTGTTTTTTTTAATTGAGTCTTACTTAAAAAGTCAGAAAACAATATGAAAAACAGCTAAAACATATTGTATATTAGCCATAAAACAACTAAAATAGTGTTGAGATTATGTGGAAAGTATAGGAATAGCTATAGCAGATGATTGATTGAGAATTACCGTATCATTTGAGCATTTCAAAACAAGGGGTGATTTGATGAATCAAAATCCGGAGCAAAGAGCCAGAGATAATATAGATAAACAGCTAATTAGCTGTGGGTGGATTATTCAAAGCAAAAATCAGATTAACCTATATGCAGGTGTTGGAGTAGCTGTTCGGGAGTATCAAACAGATGCAGGTATAGCTGACTATATTTTATTTGTTGAACAAAAGCCTGTAGGGGTTATTGAAGCCAAGAAGGAGGAAGAAGGGTACCGTATAACTACAGCGGAGGACCAGTCTTTAGGGTATGCAATCAGCAAGCTGAAATACCTAAAAAATGACCCGCTGCCTTTTGTTTATGAAAGTACGGGTACAATAACGCATTTTACAGATTACCGGGACCCAAAGCCAAGGGCAAGAGAGGTTTTTACATTTTATAGACCGGAAACTTTACGGGATATGCTTAAGAGCTCGAAATCATTAAGGGGAAGATTGCTTGATCTAAAGGCATTACCTGAGGAAGGGCTACGTGATTGTCAGATAAGAGCAATAAGAAATCTTGAGAGATCTTTTAAAGACAATAGACCAAGGGCTCTTATACAGATGGCAACAGGAGCAGGTAAAACGTTTACTGCCATAACCTTTATATATAGGCTTTTAAGATATACCAATGCAAAAAGAATTCTATTTCTGGTTGATACTAAAAACCTTGGAGAGCAGGCTGAGCAGGAGTTTTTATCCTATGTTCCAAACGATGACAATAGAAAATTTACCGAGCTATATAATGTTCAACGTCTGAAGTCAAGTTATATAGCTACTGATAGTCATGTATGCATCAGTACAATTCAGAGGATGTATTCAATTTTAAAGGGAGAAGAGCTTGACGAAGATGCTGAGGAATGTAACCCAGGTGAAATAAAATGGGAAAAGCGTGAACCTTTACCCGTTATTTATAATGAAAAAGTTCCAATAGAGTTTTTTGATTTTATAGTTATAGATGAATGTCATAGAAGTATTTATAACCTTTGGAAACAGGTTTTAGAGTATTTTGATGGTTTTTTGATAGGACTTACAGCAACCCCTGATAAAAGGACATTTGGTTTTTTCAATCAAAATATTGTGAGTGAATATACCCATGAAGAAGCTGTTATTGATGGTGTTAATGTTGGACATAACGTATATGTTATCGAAACGAAGATTACCAAAAATGGTTCTGCCATATGGAAAGGCGAGTTTGTTGACAAAAGAGAAAAGCTCACAAGACGAAAGCGTTGGGAGCAGTTGGATGAGGATATAATATATTCTGCTAAAAAGCTGGACGATGAGGTGGTAAATCCCAATCAGATAAGGGCTATTATTAGAACCTTTAAAGAGAAACTTCCTGAGATTTTTCCACATCGTACCGAAGTACCTAAGACACTTATATTTGCAAAGACAGATAGCCATGCAGATGATATTATAAATATTGTTAGGGAAGAATTTAATGAGGGTAATGCATTTTGTAAAAAGATTACATATAATTCAGATGAAGATCCCAAATCTGTGCTGTCACAATTCAGAAATGATTATAACCCAAGAATTGCAGTTACTGTGGATATGATTGCAACAGGTACTGATGTGAAGCCTTTGGAATGTCTCATATTTATGAGGGATGTTAAGAGCAAGAATTATTTCGAACAAATGAAGGGTAGAGGAACGAGAACCATTTCGTTGGATGATTTGAAGAAGGTTACTCCTTCTGCTCAATATACAAAGGATCATTTTGTTATTATTGATGCAATTGGTGTTACAAAATCTTTGAAGACAGACAGCAGGCCATTAGAAAGAAAACCAGGAGCTTCTTTGAAAGACCTTTTACGGGCTGTTGCTGTTGGTGCAAGGGATGAAGACCTTTATATCAGCTTGGCAAACAGGCTTATAAGGCTTGAAAAGCAGATGACAGATAAGGAAAAGAAACAATTCCAGCAGAAATCTCAAGGGAGAAGTTTGAAACAGGTGACTAAGGCTTTGCTTGATGCCTATGATCCTGATATAATTGATGTTGCTGCAAGAAAAAAATTCGGCATTAGTACTGAAAATGTTCCTAAGCCATCTCAACTTGAGGAAGTTCAGCAAGATCTGATAAAAGATGCTGCGATGGTGTTTACAGGTGAATTGAATGAATATATTGAAAATGTTAGAAAAGCCCATGAGCAGATAATTGATATAATTAATGCTGATGTTGTAGAGTTTGCTGGTTGGAATGTAAATGCAAAGGAAAAAGCAACGGGAATTGTTGAAGACTTTAAGGATTATATAGAGAAACATAAAGATGAAATTACAGCACTTCAGATTTTTTATGGACAACCATATCGAAGAAGGGAATTGACCTATTCCATGATTAAGGAGTTGCTAGAGAATCTGAAACTGGAAAAACCTGCCCTAGCACCATATAGTGTTTGGCAAGCATATGAACAGCTCGATAATGTGAATTGCGGTAATCCTAAGAATGAACTTGTAGCACTGGTTTCTTTGGTGAGAAGGGTGACGGGAATTGATGATTCATTGACTCCATATGATAAAACAGTGGATAAGAACTTCCAAGATTGGGTGTTTAAAAAGCAGGCAGGTGCTTTGAAGTTTACTCAAGAACAGATGGAGTGGCTTAGGATGATTAAGGATCACATTGCCATGTCTTTTCATTTGGATAAGGATGATTTGGATTATGCACCTTTTGATGCAAAGGGTGGTTTGGGCAAGATGTGGCAGGTGTTTGGGGATAAGACAGATGAGATTATTGATGAGTTGAATCAAGGATTGGTGGCATAAGGAAATGAATGAAATGAAAGATTTGCCAAGTGGTTGGTCAATTGCAAAATTAGAAGATGTATGTGAAATTTTTGATAACAAAAGAGTTCCAATCAATGGAGATGAAAGAGAGATAAGAATCAGTGGAAAAAAGATAAATGAACTCTATCCATATTATGGGGCTACAGGACAAGTGGGTTATATTGATGATTACTTGTTGGAAGATGAATATATACTTCTAGGAGAAGATGGTGCACCATTTTTAGATCCATTTAAGGTAAAAGCTTATATAGTAAGTGGGAAAATATGGGTTAACAACCATGCTCATATTTTAAAAGCTAAAATTCTAAATAAACTTGTTTCACATTACTTAAATAGGTTTAATTATAGGGGATTTGTTACAGGAACAACAAGACTAAAATTAAATCAATCATCTATGAAGAATATTCCGATTAAAGTTCCGCCTCTACCAGAGCAGTATCGAATTGTAGCAAAAATAGAGGAGCTTTTCAGCGAACTTGACAAGGGTGTGGAAAGCTTAAAAACAGCACAGCAGCAGTTGAAGGTTTATCGTCAGGCTGTTCTGAAATGGGCATTTGAGGGGAAGTTGACCGAGGAGTGGAGAAGAGAAAATTCAATTAGGAACGACAGTTGGACTAGTAAACGTCTTGGTGAGTATATCGAAAAAATTGAGGCGGGCAAGAGTTTCAAATGCATAGAAAGGCCACCCGTCAATGATGAAATAGGAGTAGTAAAAGTAAGTGCTGTTACATGGGGCGTGTATGATGAAAATGAAAGTAAGACTTGTCCAGATACTAATAGAGTAAAGCAAGAGTACTTTATTAAAAGTGGAGATTTTCTTTTTAGCAGAGCTAATACATTACAGTTAGTCGGAGCTTGTGTTATTGCTAATAAAGTTGAGAAAAATATAATGTTATCAGATAAAATTTTAAGAATTACGTTTTGTAATATTATTCCTAAGTATTGTCTTTATTATTTAAGAAGCAAAAAAGGTAGAGACGAGATTGAAAGATTAGCGACAGGCAATCAAGAGTCAATGAGAAATATAGGACAAGACAGAATTAAAATGATTAATATCAATATTTGCTCATTAGATGAACAAGCCAAAATAGTTCAAGAAATCGAATCCCGCTTATCAGTATGCGACAAAATGGAAGAGGCTATACAGAAGAGCTTAGAACAAGCAGAAGCACTTCGCCAGAGCATTCTAAAAAAAGCCTTTGAAGGCAAGCTTGTGCCTCAAGATCCCAACGACGAACCAGCTGAAAAACTTCTTGAGCGGATTCGGCTAGAAAATCAAAATTCTACTACCAAACCAACAAAGAAAAAAGCTAAAGGAGCAGTCAAATGAGTGAACTTAGTCAATATACCAATATCCTTCAGGAAATAAAGTCTGAAATAAGAGAAGGCAGGCATAGGGCTGTTCTTGCCGCAAATAAAGAGCTTATAATTCGCTACTGGAATATAGGGAATATAATTTTAAAGCATCAGAATATTGAAGGTTGGGGTAGCAAGATTATTGACAGGCTGGCAAAGGATCTGTCTTCCGAGTTTCCTGATTTAAAGGGGTTTTCAGCAAGAAACTTAAAGTATATGAGAAAGTTCGCTGATGAATATAAAGAAATTGAATTTGTGCAAGAGGTGCTTGCACAAATTACGTGGTATCATAATATAACATTGCTTGAAAAGGTTGAAGATAAAGAGGAAAGAATATGGTATATAAAAAAGGTTATAGAAAATGGTTGGTCCCGTAATGTAATGGTTCATCAAATAGAGACTAATCTATATAAAAGGCAAGCTCTATCAGAAAAAACAACAAACTTTAAATCGTTGATGCCAGCCAATCAAAGTGAATTGGCATCAGAAACTTTAAAAGACCCATATATTTTTGATTTTATATCCTTCAGGGAAGGAATGGATGAAAGGGATATTGAAAGACAATTGGTTCAGAAGATTACCAAATTTCTTCTAGAACTTGGCACTGGTTTTGCCTTTATAGGAAACCAATATCACCTGGAAGTTGGTGGGGAAGATTTCTATATAGATTTGCTATTTTACCATACAAAGCTAAGATGCTATGTTGTTATAGAGCTTAAGACAGGAAAGTTCAAGCCGGAATATGCAGGAAAACTCAACTTCTATCTTTCGGCTGTTGACAATAAATTAAAGTCAGAACATGATAATCCTTCTATAGGTATAATCCTGTGCAAGGAAAAGAATAAGCTGGTTGCAGAATATGCCTTAAAAGATATGACAAAACCAATTGGAGTAAGTGAATATAAGCTGCTGCAGGAAATTCCGGAAGAATTAAAGTGCAGCTTACCTACGATAGAAGAAATTGAAGAGAATTTTACAAGTTTGGCAGGGGGAGAAATTAATGAGTGAAAATAACACATCAAGTGTTGTGTCTAAAATATGGAGCTTTTGCAATACCTTAAGGGATGATGGAGTTGGCTATGGAGATTACCTGGAACAGCTTACATATCTTCTATTTTTAAAAATGGCATATGAGTTTTCAAAGCCACCTTACAACAGGGTATTACCCATACCTGAAAAATATAATTGGGACAGCCTTACCCAGATTAAGGGTGCAGAGCTTGAGGTTTACTATAATGAACTTTTACGCGAGCTGGGGAAAAACAAGGGAATACTGGGGCAGATTTTTACAAAAGCACAAAACAAGATTCAGGACCCGGCAAAGCTTTCAAAGCTCATAGATATGATTGATAAAGAGCAGTGGAGCACGATGGGAGCTGATATCAAGGGGCAGATTTATGAGGGACTTTTAGAAAAAAATGCAGAGGATGTAAAAAGCGGTGCAGGTCAGTATTTTACACCAAGACCACTTATAAAAGTTATTGTCAAATGCCTAAGACCTGAGCCAATGAAGACAATATCCGACCCTGCCTGCGGAACAGGAGGATTCTTGTTGGCAGCTTACGACTATATTGTGCAAAACTATTCTTTGGACAAAGAGCAGAAGCATTTCCTGAAATATAAAACCTTTTTCGGTAATGAGATTGTTGCAAATACAAGAAGATTGGCTCTTATGAATATGTTCTTGCATAACATAGGTGATATTGACAGCGATAACTTTATTTCTTCTGCAGACTCGCTCGTAGCGGATGCAGGACTTCGTGTTGATTATGTCCTCACTAATCCGCCTTTTGGCAAAAAAAGCAGCATGACTTTCACAAATGGAGAGGGAGAACAGGAGACTGATGACCTGACTTACAATCGCCAGGACTTCTGGTCTACTACAAGTAATAAGCAATTAAATTTTGTGCAGCATATTCATACCCTCTTAAAATCTGATGGAAGGGCTGCAGTTGTATTGCCAGATAATGTACTATTTGAAGGTGGTGCAGGAGAAACAGTTAGAAAAAAACTCCTTGAAACTACAGAACTCCATACAATATTAAGGCTTCCAACAGGAATATTCTACAAACCGGGTGTTAAGGCTAATGTTATTTTCTTTGATAACAAACCAGCCAGTAAAGAACCTTGGACAAAGGAAGTTTGGATTTATGACTTTAGGACCAATATTCACTTTACATTAAAGAAGAATCCTTTAAAGGTGGATGACCTGGATGAATTTATAAAGTGCTATAACCCGGAAAACAGGCATAATAGAGAGGAAACATGGAATCCTGATACAAATCCGGAAGGCAGATGGAGAAAATTTACTTATGAGGAGATTGTAAACAGAGATAAGACAAGTCTTGATATCACATGGATAAAGGATAAGAGCCTTGCTGATCTGGATAATCTACCTGATCCTGATGAACTGGCAAACGATATTGTGGAGAATATTGAATCTGCATTGGAGAGCTTTAGGGAGATAATAGGCAAACTAGGTTAGGCAGGTATGGTCATGATATGTATAACTTTCGTTAATCTTTAAGAAAAGTGCACAAAAGCATAATGTAACTTATATCAGAATGATTTTGATACTTATCTATAATTAAGAATCTGCATTCAAATAATCCGTTAGGAGATGGATTTGGCATCCATCATAGTTCTTTTGCCATATATGACTACAGTTTTTATCGTAACATGACAACACAGTAGCTGTATCCTTCAACCGGACTGATAGGTGTGGTAGTTGTGGGAGATATCCTACAGGATGGTCATATTCTACAACAAACCCACCTTCACTAGTAGGTATGACTTTTTTCGGATGGGTAAGTTCACTATACAATTTTTTAATAGTCTTTCCTTGTAAATCCTTGATAATAATTTTACTTCCCTCTTTAGAGTTATACACAAAAACTACTTTTTTATCCTCTGTAAAACCAATAGCAGTTTTGGGCTCTTCTGATTTATCTGTCATTTTTGTTTCTTGAATTAATGTTCCCTTTCTGTCGAAAATATGATAATAATAGACAGTTCTAGTATCATCATCAGATCTATTTGTTCCGGATAATACAATTAATCCATCATGAACTTGAATCTGATATTGTCAATATTACTTGACACATTTTTCTCGTACAATTTGTGGGTTT
>DAOOVO010000141.1:0-8362 GCA_035370245.1 Pseudobacteroides sp. | reverse complement strand
AAAAATTTCTCAAAATTTTTATTATAAACTCTTGACTTTAATTAGCTGGTCTTTCCTAATTTTATTATAATAAAATTAATATAATTAAACAATCTTACAGTTTATTTTCTGTCCATAAAAAATTTTACTACATAAATTTATTTGCGTCCAAATTGGCTTATTTTGAGAGATTGATTAACATAATCAAGCCAAAATCGTCAAAAAAAGGTAAAGAATTTACTACAATAAAATAAAAATACCCCTTGAAATTTTATCTTCAAAGGGCATTCAATCTTTCGAGGATATTTTCACAAACTATTCCGAATACAATTTTTTCAATTCGCTACGTACATCTATCAAACAATCAATCAATTTAGGATTAAATACGCCACATTCTCCATTTAAAATCATATCAAAAACCTTTTCTTCATCATACGCTTCTTTATAACATCGCTTGCTTATTAGAGCATCATATACATCCACAATCGATACAACCTGGGACACAATGGATATTTCATCACCCTTAAGCCCATCCGGATAACCTCCTCCGTCATATCTCTCATGATGATGCCGACAAATATCGTAACAATACTTATAATATTCTTCATCCTGAATAACTGATGCACTATTTATGATCTTGCATCCTCTGATTGTATGTTCTTTCATAATCTCAAATTCATCTTCCGTAAGCCTTCCCGGTTTTAATAAAATATTATCGGGTATTGCTATTTTGCCAATATCATGCATTGTTGCCGCTGAAGACATTATTTCGATTTTTTCATCAGTTAACTCATATTCAGGATATTTTTCCATTATAGCTTTAAGAAGTGCCTTAGTCATCCTCTTCATCCTTTGAATATGATTGCCTGATTCAAAATCTCTGGACTCAACAACAGAACTCAAAACCTCTATAAGATGATTATTGGTATTGCGAACTTCCTGTTGTCTTTTGAGTCTTATTATTTCATCCATATCATAAAATGTCAGTATGATATCTTCGCCTATACCGTCTATACTTTCCACGTAATACAAATTTACCTCAAACCATTTGTACTTGTCGGATTCACCTTTTATCCTCATTTCAAACATTTTATGCTGGTTAACCCTTTTTACATCACTCTTTGATTTAAGAGCATTTATAAAATATACTCTGTCATCCTCATGGATATATTCGTTTGCATATTCATTAAGCATCTCCACACTGCCTTGATTTGCCATTGGCTCTACAGGTTTTCCAATACATGAATACATTTTATTTTTCCTGCTTATATATAATATTGTATTAAATTTTTCAGATATTATCTGATACATTTTTCTCTTTATTGAGTTTATTGTTAAAAGCATTTCTTCCTGCTTTACATCTGCACTGTTTAGAAAGGATAAAACACCTATAGCACGGTTTTGATTCAATTTACTGTTTCTTATCCTTGTTAGATTCAAAACTGACGAATGCCATCTACCAAAATCATCCATTATATCAAGTACAAGTACTGCTTCTGTTTCTCCATTTTCAATTTTTTTAAACATTTTGGAAACAGCTTGCTTTGATATGTCTTTTATTCTTCCGCTGTTAATAAAAAAATCTTCAAAGGATTCATTACTTCTATAATCCAAATCAAGTTCTTCGATTTTTTTTAGTATAATAGCATTACCAGTCTTTATATCATAGTCAAACATGTAGCATTGTGAACCAAAATACGCCTCTACTTGTTCTTCAATTTCTGTATTTTTTTTATCTGTGTCCATTTCGGCAGGTGAAATAACCAGGCCAAGAATTCCCTCTACTTCTCCATCTTCGTTAATTATCGGTTCCTTATAAATATCGTAGTATCTTATAGTATCTCCGCACAATGTAGGAGACATCATTCTGCTGCCCTTTTTTGAAGTCATTATCCTCTGATCATCATCATAAAAGCTCTGGGCAATTTCTTTTGAATTCTGAAGATCAAAATCCGTTTTGCCGATAATTCCGCCTCTTTCAACACCATTTAACATGTCACAAACCCTGCTTGTAATTTTATACCTGCAGTTTTTGTCCTTCACAAAAAGATTTATAGGAATTGCCTCAAGAAGCATCCGAAACATCCTGTTTTCCTCTTCAAGCTCTTTAATTCTATCTTTCATGCATTTGTCTTTTATGTCATTCAAGCTTTATTCCTCCTTGCATACCATATAAAACCATCATCTATATTATCGGAAGATTTTCAATATTTTTTTATTGTCCATATAATATATAGTCGCCATAATATTGAGTAACCCTATCTCTTCCTTCGGCCTTTGATCTGTATAGTGCTGTATCTGCAGCTTTTATCAATGTGGCAGGGCTTGTTGCATGTTTAGGATATGACGCTATTCCTGCACTTATTGTAATCATTATCCTATTGCCTTCATATTGTATTTCGGTTTCTTTGATTGTGTCTATAAGCATTTGTGCATATTCCAATGTACTTGCCTCATCAGTTTCAGGAAGAATAATTGCCATCTCATCTCCTTCGTATCGTGCTATAATATCGGAATTTCTGAATACCTTCTTCATAGTCATGGCGACATTGGATAAAACCAGGTCTCCGGCTTGATGTCCATATGTATCGTTTATGTTTTTAAAATGATCTATGTCAAACATAATTAGTGAAAATATTTTTTTATGCTTTTTACACCTTTCTATTTCCTTCTCAAGAATAAACTTGAAATGTCTGTGTGAAATTAATCCTGTTAGTCCGTCAGTAGTTGCTATTTTATAGAGTCTTGCATTTTCTATGGAAATTGCTGCCTGAGCTAAGAGAGAATTTAACATATCAATATCTTCAGGGGAAAATACTGCACTTGAAAGCTTGTTTTCAAGGTAGCATATTCCGACAATCTCTTCATTTGATTTAATTGGCAGGCACAATACCGACTTAACTCCATTGATAAGCATACTTTGGTATATTGAATATTTTTCTTCATCCGCAACATTAGTACTTATAATTGCTTCTCCTTTTTCATATACATTACGTATTATCTCATCCGATATATCGTTTATGCTTCCGCTTGTTATTTTCTGTGCCAATATTTCCAGCTTTCCGCTTTTAGAATTTTTTATCATAAGACAACCGTTTTGTGCTCCTGAAACTTCAATAACAGTCATCAATACTTTATCCAGTAGGGTATTCATTTCCAAAATAGAGCTTATATTTCTGATTAATTCCATAAATGACGACATTCTCTGATAGTTCCTGATTTCTTTTGATAGTCCTTCTCTAATATTAGTGCCTCGATAATCTATGCCGAGAAAATCTGCACATTTTCTTTCATAGACCGATGCACCCATCTTATGAAACATATGATAAGCAGTTTCGAAATTTGACTTTGCCTCATCTTCACGCAATGTCAGCTTTAGCAAATGAGCATATTCATAATACCCCTTTGCAGCTTCGAATTTCATATTATACTTATTGCAATGCTCTATACTCTTTTAAAGTAATTTCTCTGCATTTTTGAGATTTCCAACCAGACGTTCATACTTTGCATTTACCCTTAAAGCACCACCATAATGAAGAACCCAGCTTTTTGTTTTACTCAAAGCCTTATTACATGTAAATTTTATTTTTTTTATGTATTTAAATCTGGTAGCTCTATCCATATTATTTTTATTTTTCACATAGTCCATTATGTAAGCATCCGCTAGATTTTGATAAATCAGGACTGTATACTGTTTTAGAAAATTACTTTTCTTATTAAGCTCATTTGCTCTTTTTAGATATACTAATGCCTTAGAAATCTCATTGCGTTCCAAATATAAAATTCCAAGTTCAATACTCACGGAGCAGTAATTGAACCAATCCTTTACATCAAAAGTAAGCCTGCTGCATTCAAGGCCGTATCTTTCCGCCTCTTTAAAGTCTCCCTTTTCCCTGTAATATTGCAGGAAAAAAATCATTGAGGCACACAATGTATAATTATCTTTAATTTTAATGGCAATTTCTGAGAATTGACTGTTTACAACAAACATATTATCGAAATCGCCTTGGTAGTAGTATCCTTGGAGCAGTGCATTCAATGACATGTTGAACTCTTTAATATCTCCTATTTTATAAAACAGATCGGCACTTTTTTCAGCACATGCTATACCTTCAGTAAAATTTCCCATCCAATTATAATAATGGCCCATGAACTGATTAATTTCCGCAATCGACCATTGGTCGTCAATTTCTGCTGCATGTTCCAAAGCTCTTTTAAAATACTCTTTTGACCAGTTAAAACGAGCTATTGCCATACACATACAGGCATATTTCATTTCACTTATAGGAAGATAGTTGCTTTTACAGTTATTGTTTTCCGTTAAATTAATTGTCTTCAATGTTACATAAATCATCTTATATATATCTGTTATAGCATATGACCATGTTACAGCATGCATTGAGAAACAGACTTGCAGCAGTGTTTCATTATCTTCAAAATCATTAATGCGGATCTTTTTATAGAATTAATGAAACATATGTACAAGAAATTCTTTAAATATATCAATAAAAAGAGGTATCCTTTTATTTTTTATATTATAGCCGTAATACTCCAAAGATTTTTCAAAGTATTTCTGGCAATTCTCATTATCGCCATGTTTCGAATAAGCATTTCCAATCATGCTGTAAATCTGTGATATTTCATTTCTATTTTTAGTATTGGATATGACATCATTAAATATTTCAATTGCTTCGTTTGTTTTTCCTATAGTGGTATAAATATTTCCAACATTTTTCATGCAGGAACTCCATCGAGGGGTGCCTTTTTTACCTATCTCTTCCATGTTTTTAATAGCCTGCAAATAATAATTGATCGCATCCTCATTAGCATAATTTTCTAGCGACCTATTTCCTGCAAGAAACATACAGTTCGCGGCGTTTTCCTTATCACCTGCTTTTTCATAGTGATAGGCAAGATCAAATACAAATTTGTCGGATTGCTCTTTATAAGTATTCTCGATTATTCGTGCTATTTTCAAGTGAAGCTCTTTTTTGGTCTTGTCCTCTATTTCTCTATAAAATTCATCTTTAATTCTATCATGTACAAAGAATATTTTACCTTTTTCATATAAATTTTGTTCTAGAAGCCTCATACCTACAGCTTTATCTATAACCCTCAATATATCGTTTCTATCATATTCAAGAAGAGAAAATAAAATATTTATATCAAATTTATCCCCTATTGCCGCAGCATGTGAAAGTATATTTTTTTCCTTACTGTCAAGCTCAGATATTCTTTTTAAAATAATATCTATAATAGTTGAAGGAACTTCAATTTTTTCAATTGCATCCTTATCTATTTCCCATTTATCTTTTACACGGGTTATTATCTTCTCATCAATCAGCTGTTTTAATAATTCTATAGAAAAAAACGGATTTCCCTGTCCTTTTTTCAATATAAACCTGGCTATCTCCATTACATTATCTTCACTGTCATATAAAAGCCCCGATACAAATCTTACCATTTTATTAATATCAAAGGACTTAATAAACATCTGTTCTACAGGAAATCTATTTGCATTTGCAAAGTTTATAAACTTTTCGACATAATGTCCTTCCCTTATCTCATCGTCTCTATAAGCACCTATTAATAATAAATTCTCATTTGATATATTACTTGAAATATCCATCAATAAATCCATACTGGCTTGGTCGATCCACTGTAAGTCATCAAGCAGAATTACCATTGCTTTATGTATTTTCCCAAGTGCAAAGAAAAACTGATTTACACCCATCTTAAATCTGTCTATTTCTCTTTCAGGCTCAAGTTCTTTCAATGGTGAGTACTCGCCTATTGCCTGTTCCATTAATGGGTTTATCATCAAAATTACCTTTCCTAAGCCTCCAATTCTGCTTCTTATTTTTTGCTTTACATTCTCCCTTTCTTCCTCTGAAAGCTGATTATAGTATTGCAGGTAAGAATCCATGAGCTCTTTAAATGGAGAGTACGGAATTTTACTTTCACCCGGGCAGCTCTTTCCGTTTATGTATATACATTGTTTTTCGTATACATAATTTCTCAGTTCTTCAGCCAATCTGGTTTTACCTTTGCCCGCCTCACCGGCAATAAGGCAAATAGACCCCTTTCCCATTAAAGCCTCATCAAACTTTTCCTTTAAAATTTTAATTTCCTCTTCACGTCCAATAAAATTTGTCCGATAGTTTAATTTGATCTGCCGGTCATACATACCAGGTTCAAAGTTATTAAGTCCATTTTTGAACCTTTTTAAATCCTGTATGACGCCATTAACAGTTTGATACCTTTTTTCAGGTTCTTTTTCCAAAAGCTTAAATATTATCTTTTCCAATATAGGTGGTATTTCGGAATTTTTCTCTATTATACCGGGAGGAATTTTTGCAATATGCTGATGAATAATAGCACTGGCACTATCCCCTTTATACGGAAGTGTACCTGTCAACAATTGATAAAATATTATACCCAATGAATAAATGTCCGATCGTTCATCGATACTCTTCCTAATTGCACCACTTAGCTCGGGTGATGAATAATAAAGCATATCGATAAATTTATTAGAAACATTTAAATTATATTTCAATATGTTTAAAATACCAAAATTAATCAATGTAATTTCAAATTTCTTATCATTACTTTCCTTCACAATATTAACCATTATATTGCCGGGTCTTAAATCCTTGTGAACTATATTGGCATCATGAGCGTGGCTTAACGCGTTACATATATCGTATATGATATCTACTGCCTCATCAATATTGAATTTTGTTCCCTCATATATCATTTCCTTAAGGCTTTTTCCACGAATAAATTCTCTGGTAACATAATAGTAATCTTCACATTCACCAATATCAAATATTTTCTCGATACCGGATACAGATAGTGATGATACTTCTGCCACTTCATTTCTGAATCTCAACACATCTTCTATTCTTATTGATTCATCCTTTTTTATTAAATTTATCAATACTTTTACATTCGAATAAATATCTTTTGCTTCCCATACTGTGCTAAATTTGCTGTCGACTATTTTTCCAATAATTCTATATCTATTGTTTATGTTTTTTCCCACGATATCCATACACAGCCTCCAAGCTAGGGTGATATCCACGCAATATATTTATATATCGGAACAAACATACTAAATAATAATAAAAGCAAAAGACCATTTGGTAATTTTTCAAGAATTGGGTTCATTCTACATTTGCTTTCGTACAATCTTGTACTCATCATTAAACTGAAAATACGGACAATTATAAAAAGAATTGCTTATAAACTTTACCATTTCATCTTGATCCAAATCAACCAAACAAACATAATAGTTGTAATCCTCATCGTAGCTGTAATTTTTACAACATTCACAGTTTGTTTTACAACTCATTTTTTCCTCCTTTATCGACTCATTAATTTTTATTAATGTTGTAAGAATTATAACATATTTTTCTTCAAAAAAATACAAAAAAATATTATATATCTTGAATACTAATAATATCTAGACTTTTATCCCTTTCTTTACCTTTACTTCAATTATAAGCCACATTATAACAGGAATAACAACCTGAAACGGAAAAGCATAATAATTATAAACTTTATATGCAAAATACATCATTTCCATAATATTATCATATACCGTAAAAGAAAAGTATGTCATTAACAAACCTACCTGTATTACTATCGAACCATAGTCGTTCAAGTTAAATAATTTGCCTATGCCTCTACATGCAATATACAAGCACACACTTACCTTTGTAAATGCACAAACTACAAATACAAATGCAACAGATACTTCTATCCTCTGCAAAAATTCAGTAACACTGACCCTGCTTACCGCAACATGTGACGGAAAGTTTACATATTCTAACATACTCCCTAAAATACCGATATTTCTTATTGTGAGAAATATAATAACAATACCCGCCATCATAATACCGGTAAAATACACTTTATAGGGTGACTTTTTTGATTTTAAAGTATAAAAAACTCCTAAAAAAACAAACGTTTCAGCAAAAGGAAATGAAAAAACAGAAAATCCTGCATTTAAAACTGTTGTAAAACCTTCGGATAAAATTGGCTTAATATTACTAAAATTATATTGTGGAATTGACAATATATAAACCACGAAAATAATAAACATTACAATAGGGATAAAATATGTACTTATCCTGGCCATTACTTCTATTCCCATTCTCACTGCATAAATACATACTACTCCTAAGAAAAGCAGTGTAACAACCATTAGTGTTTCAGGAAGGGCAACAGTATCTACAAATTCTCCAAAATTCCGCATAACCAGTGCCCCAAGGTGAAATGTATACCAAATATATAAAACTGCAACTATTTTTCCAAATATCTTTCCAAATGCAATATTGATTCCACTGCATAAACTCTTTTTTTACAATAGATGTACCTT
>DAOOVO010000140.1:0-8439 GCA_035370245.1 Pseudobacteroides sp. | reverse complement strand
TTATTACTATGATGAAGAGGCTAGAGGGACAAGCCCTTTTAATATTAGCAATTTGCCCCCCATACAAATGCCTAATCTTGATATGGAAGAGATAATAAACGGCAGAAAATATTTCACAAAAGATGAATGGGTAGATATTCTTTTAAGGTCCATAGGGATGGAACCTACACGATTTGAAAACAATGTAAAGTGGCACCTCCTGGCTAGGATGATACCTTTGGTGGAAAATAACTACAATCTCTGCGAACTGGGGCCAAGAGGTACGGGCAAATCCCACGTATATAAGGAGATTTCTCCAAACAGCATTCTGGTATCAGGCGGACAGACAACGGTAGCCAATTTATTTTATAACATGGCTTCAAGGCAGATTGGCCTTGTGGGGCTTTGGGACTGTGTTGCCTTCGACGAGGTTGCCGGGATTACATTTAAAGATAAAGATGGGATTCAGATAATGAAGGACTACATGGCTTCGGGTTCCTTTGCGAGAGGGAAGGAAGAGAAGAATGCTTCTGCTTCTATGGTATTTGTGGGAAATATTAACCAAAGTGTGGATGTACTTCTGAAAACATCCCACCTCTTTGAGCCGTTCCCTGAGGCAATGGCCAATGATACAGCATTTTTTGACAGAATGCATTATTACATACCTGGATGGGAAATACCTAAAATGCGTCCAGAGTTTTTTACAGATGAATATGGTTTTATTACAGATTATGTATCAGAGTTTATGAGGGAAATGAGAAAATGGTCCTACTCTGATGTATTGGATAAATTCTTTAAACTGGGTAACAACTTAAACCAAAGAGATGTTATTGCAGTAAGAAAAACAGTTTCAGGGCTTGTTAAACTTATATACCCTAACGGTGAGTTTACAAGGGACGATATAGAAGAAATACTGCGTTATGCACTGGTAGGAAGAAGGCGTGTTAAAGAGCAGTTAAAGAAAATAGGGGGTATGGAGTTTTATGATGTTCATTTCTCATACATAGATAATGAAACAATGAGCGAGGAATTTGTTTCAGTTCCTGAGCAGGGCGGTGGCAAAATAATTCCTGAAGGCATAGGTAAACCTGGTCATCTTTATACTATTGCCAGAGGGAAATCAGGTATGATAGGGGCTTACAAGATTGAAACCCAGGTTATATCAGGTACTGGTAAATTTGAAAGGACAGGCCTTGGCTCTGACAGAGAGGCAAAAGAAAGTATTGAGACAGCCTTCAGGTACTTCAGGGCAAACAGCAAAAATATAAGCGGAAGTATAAGTGTTACCACAAAGGATTATTTGATGCATGTACAAGATATACATGGAGTAGGGATGACTTCTGAACTTGCATTAGCAGCCTTTGTGGCTCTATGTTCGGGTGCATTGGGCAGGCCACCGCAGAGTCAGTTGGTCGTTCTAGGCTCCCTCAGCATAGGCGGTACAATTATGAAAGTTGAGGAACTGGCAAATGTGCTGCAAGTATGTTTTGATTCAGGTGCTAAAAGAGTGCTTATTCCTATGACATCTGCGGTAGATATCCCGACTGTTCCGCCTGAATTATTTTCAAAGTTCCAGATTTGTTTTTATCAGAGTGCAGAGGATGCAGTGTTTAAGGCACTGGGGGTAGAGTAGTTTGAGTCTGGTCTATGTTAGGATGATATTTTCAAATAACTAATAGTAGAAAGTTAAACAAATAACTATCTGCCTATATTGTGTAAGGAGTGAAAAAGAATGTTAATCCCAATAAATATAGAAAATAAAATGACTATTAGTGAAACAGAGATTAGCACTTCTACTTTTAAAGATTTGAAGTTAAAAGAAGAGCATATAGAAGAGTTTCTCAGGAAGAATATTGAGGTTATATTTGGTGAAGAGGAGAGTCTTTTAATAGTAGGACAGCAAGTTAACAATAAAGAAAAAGGGCGAAGTGATTTAACTGCAATAGATGAAAATGGCAGCATTGTTCTTATCGAAATAAAAAGAGATGTTGATGATATAAAAAATAGAAGAGAGGCATTTGAATTTCAGGCTATTAGATATGCGGCAAGTTATGCAAAGATAAAGTCGCCAGATGCTTTAGTTAATAAAATATTCTCAAAATATATTGAAAAGCATAAAGAAGAGTTTGACTTGGGTGATTTAACGCCTACTGAGAAAGGAAAAAGAATAATAAATGATTTTCTAATAAGTAATAATTCTTTAAAAACCTTTAATCAAAAGCAAAGGATAATATTAATTTCATCATCATTTGACACTCAAACATTATCTGCTGTGGCTTGGTTGATATCAAATAATGTTGATATCAGTTGTTTTAGTATAATGCCGTTAAAGATAGATAATCAGATATTTTTACAGGTTGATAGGATTCTTCCGCCTTCAAGCATAGAGGATTTTTATGTTGATATTGAAGATAAAAAAGAAGTTGAAATGGTGAAAAACTCAACTGAAATTGTCAGAACCAATCTTCCCAGAATACCCAAATTATTTGAATGGGGTTTACTAAAAAAAGGGGACATGTTGTACATTAGGAACCATGATGAAGAAGTATCACAGGCTGAGGTTATTGATGAAAGATTTGTTAGTTATAAAGGTAATAAGATTACCTACAATCAGTGGGGACAAGATGTAACTGGGTGGTCATCGATATGTATATATGAATGGGCAGTGAAGTTGGATTGTGATAAAACTTTGGATAGTCTGAGGCGAGAGAAACTTGCAGAGGTTGATAGCGAAGAATAGTTGAATGTTAAGAAAATGAAATCAATAATTAAGCAAATATTGTAAATTGTCAAACCCATATTTATAGTTAGAAATATAAAATATACGTAAATTGGATGAGTAACGTGTTAGGAAGTGTATTTCATGGATACATATGAACGCATACTCGGAGGGCTTTTTGGGGTTGCATGCGGAGATGCCCTTGGCGGAACGCTAGAATTTATGTCAAGGGATGAGATTAAAAGAAAATATGGATACCTAAAAGATATTATTGGTGGAGGCTGTTGGGATTTGCTGCCGGGCGAGGTGACGGATGATACAATGATGACTATTGCTGTGGCAGAAGGCATCCTTGATAATCCAGAGAACCCTGCCGAAGATATAGGTAAATATTTTATTGAATGGTATGATAGTAAACCCAAGGACATAGGCAACATTATCAGAATTACAATTAGCGAATACAAGCGAAGCAACAATTGGACAAAAGCAGCCTACTATGCCCATCAGGCAACAGGCGGTATGAGTGCTGGAAATGGTTCACTTATGAGATGCTTGCCAGTAGCACTTTATTATAATGATATTGAAAAAATGCTTGAAGTAACTGCTTCGCAAAGTGTTCTCACCCATTATGACCAGAAAGCAACGGATGCCTGTCAGTTTTACAATCTGTTAGTTTATCAGTATCTCTATGGTAAGGCTAAATTGCCTTGCATAAGAGAGTACATAGAAAAGTATCCGGAATATAAGCAGGTATTTCAGTTGTCAAAAGACCAACTGAAGCCGACGGGATATGTGGTTGATACTTTAATATGTGTACTATGGTGTTTTATTAATACATCTTCCTTTGAGGATGCCGTATGTGAAGCAGCCAATCTTGGAGGAGATGCAGACACTATAGCCGCAATTACAGGAGGGATGGCTGGTGTGTACTATGGATATAATGCTATCCCTGACAGGTGGAAGGAAAAGATATTAGTAAAAGAGCAGTTAACTTCTATTGCAAAGAGGATAGTAATAGGAAATAGGAATGAATAGGTTCAAGGGTAATTCAAATCGGTTTTAAGGAGAGAATTTACATGAATAGATGTCAAAAGTGTGGAAGAGTGCCAAGCGGTTTTGGAATGGTAGTTTTAACCATAAAAGAAGATGAGCCATCCCAATCGCTATGTAGAGATTGCTACAATGAGTTTGCTGCCAATATGCTTGGAATAGAAAATTATAAGGATTTTGAAAAAGAGGCTACCTTTATAGATTGCGATGGAATAGAACATCGCTTTCAAATAGGAAAGATGATTAACCCAACAGGTATTTGTTGGGAGGCGGTAGAGTTTATAGGCGAAAATAAAATAGGCTATTCTTTTGAAGTACATCAGGATTTTGAAGAAGATTCAAATGGTGCTTTAAAAAGGCTTTATAAAAAGATAAAAAAAGGATTATCACAAAAGTACATAAAAAGAGAAGTATTCCGGGGACATGAACTTATCTCTTTTAAAGATAATCTAGTAGAAGGGCGTATTGAGTGGGATGATAGGTACGACGATAGAACACCAAAATTTATTATAGACGGACAGGAATATAGCCTGGGAGAACTAGGTAGAATGATGATGTCTTGTGAAGGATGGAATTTTAAATTAGAAATTATAGAACCTACTGAGTAGGGTGTGATATCGGAATTAAGGGTATCAATGTAAGAAAGTAAAACAATGACTACGTTAAGGATATTTTTACATAGTGAGGTTGATACATATGGAAAATTCAAAAAAACAAGATAAAATATTGCAGGAAATGTTGGAAGCCGAACGGCGTAATATAGAAAATTATAATAATGGCTTGCTTAAAAAATCTAATTCTGTCATTGAAGTAGATACAAAATATGAAGAAAAAAAGTACCTAAAGTCTATATCTTGGCAGTTGCCTGAAATTGATAGAGAAGCAATTGAAGATTTTAAAAGGAGCCATGATTGTACCTATCAGGATATTATTAAATATGCATTACGATATTATTTATCAGAAACAAATTATAATCATGCTAAAGAGATAATTGAACTACGGGAGAAGCATTATATTGAGCATAGGGGTGAATAGGGGGTTAAGTTACTGACATGGAAAAGCCAGAGCAGCAAATGTTACAGGAATATAATAATATAGAAAAAGATATAGAGAATGTACAGAAAGTTAGTGAATACGTAAGCCTTAATTTTGAATTATATGGTGAGCCTCTTGATGATATAGAAGCACTTAAAGAATATAGAAAAAGGTTTAAGAAAACCCGAGATTTTAGAAATAAATATGAAATAGAGTTTAATAAACTTAATGAAAGCATTAAAGAGATTTATTCTAATTGGGATGATGTTGCTTTATGGAGTGATAAGGTATTAGGACTAAAGGAGCAAGCAAGGCAGGAATTATGTAATTTAGATAATGCCTTAGTACAGTGGTATAAAAAAGGCAGCATATCCCCATTTGTTGAAAAGGATGATTTGGATGGATTAACAGTTACATTAGGGTATAAAGTAAAAGATATTCCTCCAGAAATAATTTACGAGACGTTGGAAAATTGTAAAGAAGAACAGACTTTTTTACCCAATGTGAGAGAATTAACAGACGAAGAAGATATGGAATACTGCTATTTTTTATACTGTTTTGCACTTGCTGAAGAAAAAGAGCAGAAAGCCATTGAAATTCAAGGGTTTATAGATAAAATCTTTGATAATATGCTTGAACATGAGTATTTTAGAAATTATATTTATGGAGAATATAATTTAGAATTAGTTGACAAGGAAAATAAAAAGAGTGGAAAGAAGCAATGTTCCTTTCAAAACTTTAATCCTCGGCAATGGCAGATAGAAGCCTATGAGTTGTGGAATCAAAAAAATCAAGCCCATCATGGCACTTTTTCCGTAGCCACGGGGGCAGGTAAAACATTATTTGCTCTGTATTGTATACAGCAGGAATTAGAAAAAGATAATGATATTCTCACAATCATAATAACGCCTACTAAGGCCATTATGCAAAACTGGTACGAAAGTTTAATAGAAAAGTTTCATGTACATAAAGAAGCAATAGGAAGAAGGGGCGGCGGACATGGTAAATGTCTATGGAACACAAAAAAGTTTATTATTTACATATCTAATACCGCCCAAAAGGAATTAGCAGATTATACTGTAGCCTTTAAAAAAATGAATGAACTAAAAAACAGAGATATCTACCAGTTCTACATATGCGATGAATGTCACCGTTACGCCACTGAAAATAACCTTAAGATGTTTGATGGACTTAAGTACCTTAAAACTAAGCAAGAAGATGATATTGATTACTATTCAGTTGGGCTCTCTGCTACTCCCGAACGAGGCGATGGAAGGGAAGTATACTTTTATCGTGCCATAGGTGATGTGATATACAAATATAATATTTTAGAGGCATTGGCTGATAATGCTGTATCTTCATTTACAATTAAGAATGTTTATTGTAAGTTAACAAAAAAGGAGCGAAAGATACTAAAAGAATTAAACCAAAAAATATTCAGTTTAATAAAACAACTTAATGCCCTTACAAAAACAGTAAAAACAAAATTATTTACCAATACAGGCAATCTCGATACAGAAACAATAATCCGAGAGGCGTATATTATAATAGCCTCAAATAAAAAAGTTATTGATAAAATAAATACAAAAAAGGAAGGCTTCAAGAAAAAGCATGGAAAATTTGCAGAAGGTGCCCTTAATGATTGGCTGAATAAACAGCAAAATAGTGATATGAAAATAATATACCTATGTAATGCGCTTGTTTCTAGGATAAACAAGAGAAAACTATTAATCATGAATTCACACCATCGGAATAAAAAGTGCTTAAAACTGGTAAGGAAAAATATTAATAAGAAAATAATTATATTTTCAGAATTTATAGAATCGGCAGAGGCTATTTATGAGGAACTTGTACTTCAGTATGGAGGGAAAAAGATAAGGAGATATTATTCTTTAAATCCGAAACAAAGACAAAACCAAACGGAAGCCCAAAGAGAAAAAGAGAATATGGAGGCTCTTACAAGTTTTAAAAATGGTGAAGCAAATGTGATTGTAACCGTTAAAGCATTTGATGAGGGAGTTGATGTCCCGGATGCCGACGTTGGAATTATTTATCAAAGCACTAAAGGAACAAGGCAAGCGATACAAAGGTTAGGAAGAGTTGTAAGAAAGGCTCAAGATGGAGATGAAGAGAAAAATCCAATGTTATATTATTTGTATCATCCAGAATACCAGGCGGAGTTTTTAAAAGGTTACTTTGAAAATCCCTATAAACTATACCGCAATGCATTTGACGATGATTCGGAGGATGATGTAGTAAATAATACAACTGAGGATAACGAAGAGTTAATTAAAGGTAGGGGTTCTTATGAACAGGCTGTGTGCAAGTATAAAGCAGGGCTAGATAAGATAGTATTTATCCCTAAGAATAAATATGATTTTTCTAAATACGATATAAAAAATGATAACAATGACACTATATAATACAAGACCTTCATACAGATTCATGATTCAAGAGACATGATTCTGTACAAAGGTTGCGTATTATTAATAGGTGCTATGTAAGAAATAGGAAAGAGGGGATTAGAAATATAGGGATTTAGGGATATGGGATGTATGGCTATAGCGGTGTAAAATGATAAATGAGGATAATTGATAAAATAAATACGTTGCATTTATTAATGGACCAACGTAAAATATAAGCATATGGATGGAGGCATATCTACTTTAATGCCAGTTTTATGACTGGAACTAAGTGTAAAGGGGATGTGCCTTTTTAATTTATTACTTATTAGGGCTAAGGTGTAAAGGGGTGGTAAAATGTTTACGGTTCAAGAATTCGCAGGAAAGGTTATGGAAGATTTTATGAAGGAATTTCCCGAAGTGGAGTTGGGAGAAAAGTATATTCGCATTGGTACAGGGATAACCCATGTAGAATTACCGATTGCAAGTATGTATAAGGAATATCAGGCTACAGGCTACGATAATATAAAGGAATTATATGTAAAGGTTGCAAATGAGGTATTAAATCAATATAAATTTAAAATTGATTATAATAATGTGTATCCGTTATTGAAACACACCGGTTTCAGTAGTAATTCAAAAATAGAGTTTTATAAGAAAAGAGCCTTTGAGGATTTAGATGTACTTTATGTCGCAGATATGGCTGATGTATTTCGTTTTTTTACTGTTGATGACGATGTAGATTTTAATCTACTTGAACAAAAGGCTATGAAAAACATAAACAGGATGACTGCTGCTTTAGTACCTTTAGATAAGGGATTGCAGGTGTACACGCTAAGGTATACTACCGATTATGCCAGTTCACTGCTTTTATCAGAAACAATGAATAAACAGATACAAAGGAAGGTAGGAGATGACATATTAATTGCGGTTCCCAGCAATTCCTTTTTTATTGTTGCAGAGTTCAATTATTCTAATGAGAGACTGTTAGAGCATCTGATAAAATATGATACTGACCCCAACAAGGTTTCTGATGGAGTATATAGGCGCAAGGATGGAATATATATGAAAGTATGCTAATGGAACCAGGGATAAGATATAAGGAGCAAGGGATATAAATAAGGAGAAATGCTTTCAGGCGTTAACAAATCATTTTTTAAATAAATATACTTGTGAGATTTAAGGTTTCTAAAATATAATAAAGATTCCACTGCAATAACTCCTGTTAAAAACAGGTAATATCGATCTTTGAAA
>DAOOVO010000139.1:0-8575 GCA_035370245.1 Pseudobacteroides sp. | reverse complement strand
CAAAGATCGATATTACCTGTTTTTAACAGGAGTTATTGCAGTGGAATCATATTTGTTAGTCAATATTAATGTATCATCTAAATCAAATGAAATTTTCATTTAAAACCTCACTGTTGTATAAATAAGACATGCTCTTAAAAACCTGATAGACCTTAACCAAATCTCACATGTCTATCTTTATATCTGCTCTTAATATAAATACCAAAACAAAAAAGGAAACTTGGCATAAATATGTAAAAAATATTAATAATGTCAATAATCATCATGTGAAACTCTTTTATATATAATATCATAAAAGCAATTTCTATTGGAAATGTGAAAGTATATGCCGCTAATTTATACGCATCAAAATAAACCCACACCGAATCATGCCACATCCACCATTCAGCAACAAATCCATCATCTCCAAAAGAAGTATATAAACATTAGGAAAGTTAAAATCATTTCTTAAAGTCATAATTCACTCCTAATTTCGCCAATCACATCATCAACACTTTTATCACTAGTATCAATTTTAATAGTATCCATGTAATGATATAGTTTATTTCTATTTATGCTTTCCTTAATATCATCTGGACTTCTTCCATCCAACAACATACGTCTTTCCAGCTCTTTTTCTGAACAAACAAGACTAAATTTATAGATTTGTATATTAAAATCCTTTACTTCATCAAGGAGCCATTCCATTATATCATTTCTATGTATAACCCAGCTAAAAAACACATACTCAAAATTAGAATTGTCCAAAAAGCTTCTCAAAAGAAAAAGGATATTCTTTTTAACCATTTTCCTATTTTCTTCATTAAAATCCCAGGGATTCATCATCCAACACCAGTCACCATCTAACCAAATGGATTTATCAAAATGTTTATAAAGTAGATTGCATGTTGTTGTTTTTCCTACACCCATTGTTCCGTTTATGATAATTAGTTTTTTCATAAAATTATTTCCTCTTATCCATCAAATCTTACTTTAATAAATTCTACCTATAGGAAGCAGGCAAACTCTATACTATTAAGACTGAGTGTTGATATATAAAAGCCAAGTGCCATGAGAAGCCAGAGAATCACTAATGTGCCATATTGAACTTCAATACTGTATTTTATATGAATTTTGCTCCTAGTTTCTTTAATTTTTCATTATACTTACTTGCTCTTTTGTGAAACATAGTACCTATCGCATTTGTATTAATAGTAACTTTATATCCTGCCTTAATGGCACCCAATGCTGTTAACGCTACACAACCTCCGCCATCCAGACCAATTATCTCTATTTCATCAATATTTAATTCATCAAGTTTTTCTTTCAATTTAGGATTAGTAAATGCATCGCCCTTATACTTCTTAAAAATATAATTTGACACTATTTCCAAGGTATCCACTAATTCTACATTTTTATTTCCTTCAAAAGCCTTAATAGGTGCAAGCTTATTGATTAAATTATCTTTCATAATATTTAATATATAAAAAATTGGATTGCCATCATTATCTTTAATTACCTTATTTACAGCAGTAATAAGTTCCTTGTTGTTATACTTGAAAAATTTGTGATGGTCATCTCCCACACAAATGTTCTGCATATCCATAACTAAAACTGCTTTAGGCATAATTCTAATCCTCACATTTCTATTATTTTAGGGCACCTCTAAAAACGTCAAATTTCCTTTAGCATATCATACCCCCCCCGAATAATCAAGGGGATTTTGCAAAAAAATGTATGAATTTATCGTAGAATCATCAAAATATCTGTCTTAAACAGCCATGCACACCACGATTTACCGCCCATTTTCTATAAATGGGCAGACTTATCCCTATATGGATACCGCAGCTTTTTTTACACCAACCAAATAAGCCCATCTGCTAAGATTGTAGGCAAGATTTTTAAGGGTAATCACGCAGGTTGTGCGGTCTATCCCAATGACTCTAGTGGTCATGCCACCCATCGAATTTGTCATATGTCCAAAAACATGTTCTACCCTTGCTCTAACCTTTGATTTTTCCTTATTTGAAGCCTTTTGTTCCTCGCTTAACGGTTTGTTGCGGTATCCCTTTTCGTGGATATTTAAAATTATATCGGGATTTTTCTCTCTGATTTTATCGTGCAGTTCCTTGCCAGTGTAGGCACTGTCAGCATTTAACACATTGTCCTTATCGTCAATCAAATCAACTATCGCTTGGCTATCGTGAACGGCGGCATCTGTAACCGAAAAATCCACAATCATCTTACTGTCGCTATCAACTTTAACATGGTCTTTATATCCAAAATGCTTCTCGCCGTTTTTCTCTGTCCAGCGTGCATCAATGTCCTTTTGACAGCGTTTGTTTTCATTGTCCTGCCAAAGTTCCTCGCCATCGCCCTCTTTGATTTTCTTGTTTTCATCACGGTTGTTGCGTTGTTTCGGCACATCAACAAAACTTGCGTCAACGATGCTACCCTCGCGTGTAATCACCCCGACTTGTTCCATTAATGCGGCAAACATATCAAACAATTCCTTTGATTTTCCGCTGTTTTTAAGCATTTCACGATAAAGCCATATCGTCTTGGCGTCAGGAACTTTATCGCCCAGCGACAACCCCAAAAATCGCTGAAAACTCAGACGGTCGTTTATCAAATATTCGGTCATATCATCAGCAATATGATACCACTCTTGTAATAGCATTATCTTGAACATCAGCATATTATCCATTGGTGGACGACCTCCCTTATCGCCCTTTTCTCTTGGAATTGCTGTGTCAAGCGTGGGGCGGAATATTTCAAAATCCACCGCACCTGCCACTTTTTCAAGTGGGTCACCCATTTTACTGAGCCTGTCAAGGCGATTATCTTCGGCAAAAAAATTTATCTGTTTCATAGGTATATTATATCATATTTGGGCGAATATTGCATGAGGTTTTTAGAGATGCCCTTTATTTATTAGTGCAATAATATTATAGCATTTTCTTACACTTTATTACATAAATTTTTATGTAAATACAATAGTATTCTGGGTATAAATGATGACTAAAATAATTGTATAAACTCTTATGATTGAATTTTCCATATATTCCTTGTTTTCCTTAATCCCTAAGCCCAATGCCATGGAAACAGCTTAATATTAATTCTTAGTACTCGAAAAAACCCCTTATCTATAAGATCAGGCAATACTCCTCCCAAAAAACAGAAAAAAACTGGGGTTAGAAATTCTCTTTTTACAAATATTATTGATAACAAGATGAATGCAAATGAAATAGATATATCGGCCATGGTGGTAACAGTATAGTTATGTGGGACTAAATCCATAACTCCATGCATGATTATATTACTTATAAAACCTAATCCTAAATATTTTATAGACTTGTCAGTTTTAACTATCTTTTTAGCAAATATTGGAGAATTCGAAACGCTAAGTACTGTATGAAAAATCAAATTCATTTTATACACACCTTAATTTAAATTTATTACTACATATCACATCTCTTGATAATAAGCAAATATAAAACTAATGAAATTTACTAAATCTTCATAGTAGTGCTTTTTTCAAAATCGGCACATGGATGTGTTGCCTTCCTCCCATGTTGTAGAACGCGTACATGCCCGATACAGTTCGAACAGGACTCCAAAGGATAACCCGTGAGTGCCGCTGTGCGGCCGGTGAGACGGTGTAGTGCGGACCTTCTGCATGGGATGACCCGCAAAGCAATTCTTCATGCCCTTCTATCCGCACTTTTACGGGCATGTGTTGATATATAATTTGCCACGCCCACCTGTTCAGAGTCTATCACGGATGATAGACCCTCAAATAAGCCTTCTATTGAATTCCTAAGCCATATTTCCGTATAGTATTTAATTCTTGTGCATTAAATAATCCTGCACAATACAAATTAATAAATTCTTGTGAAACACTTTGACCAAAAACTAAAATATCATCAGAATTAACTGTAACTTTTATACCATGATCATACAAAGTTCTAATTGGATGAACTTTTATACTTTCCACTCGATCTAACATAACATTACTTGTAGGACATATATTTAACTGAATTTTATTATCTGCAAGCCAGTTCATTATTGCTGGGGACTTGTAAGCAGAAATGCCATGTTGTACTTCGTTTAACTCTAGCTCTTCAACCGCTTCTTTAACAGAATTAGCACAACCCCATTCACCTACATGAGCTTTTAGAATAAGTCCTTTTTCTTTAGCTTTTCGGTAAATTGATTTAAAATTTTTGATTGGTTGAGCCATTTCATCTCCATACAAATCAATTGAAAAGAAACAATCCTTTTCGAGAAATGGTGCAATCCATTCTTCAAGCATGTTTACCGGACAATGCCTAGATAGACCAATTTGAAATCGAAATTCTATTTTGGGAGCAAACATTTCTTGCATTTTCTGAAATGTTTCTATTAATATATTTACATTACCACCATAAAAATGTCCATTTGCCCAAACATCATCACCAATTTCCAAAACAGTGATACCATCATCATTTGCTTGAACAAAAGTAGCTTCAATAGCTAATCTTCTTTTATCAGTGGTATCAAAAATATCACCAATATTTTGCCCAACCCATGTGTGCATTTCATCCATGCTATGCAATTTATTACTTAGGTGAGGTATTGTAATACCTAAACGCTTATTAATATATTCTCTATTTCCACCGAGGAAAAAATGGTTATGTAAGTCTGCTTTAGGAATCAATTTTAATGTTTGTATATCTCTATTCTCAATGGCACTAATAAATAACTTATCATAGTCTGGCATCATACCCCATCCTTTACTTTAATCTTTAATCTTCAAAGCCCTTCTCAGTCCATCCGTGCAGGACGCACGGATTTTTGCGTGGCATTTCATATATCGTGTACATGCCCGACGCCGTTTGAGCCGGACCCCAAAGAATTACCCGTTAGAGCCGCTGTGCGGCCGGCGAAACGGTGTAGTGCGGATCTTCTTCATGGAATGACCCGCGAAGCAATTCTTCATGCCCTTCTATCCGCACTTTTACGGGCATGTGTTGATATGTGCCGTACAGCCTTGCGAAGCCCTTCCCAGCCAAGGATGGCGGGCTAACTACTATGTATAAATTTAGATAAGAATGCTCTTATCTTGTTTCTACTTTCCAATTCACATAAAAAAGTATCTTTCCACTTCTCATTGTATGGTTTAATATAGATTTTGTAATATTCTCCAGCACTCCAAAAATCCGTCACAAGAAACTCTGGAAAATTATGAACTGCATCCGCAAAATCATGCACTCTTTCATGCTCTTTTCTCTCTAATAACTTAATCATTTCTTTTGTCACAACTTGTAACGCATAAATATAATTCTTTAGCTTTTCAACATCATTAAAACCTTCATTATATTTGTAAACATCCAAATCATTTTTTAAATAATTTTTCTCTATTATATCAATATTTTCAATTTGATCAAAATCATTTTTAAGCTTAGCTATCTTCTTTGCACTTAAATCTAAATCTATATATTTTTCAAAAGTCTTTAGTAAATCAATGTAATAAAGACCTTTAGTATTTGATCTTATTGTTACAAACAATGATTTATAGGCCCTCATAAAATGATATACACAATTCAAATCCATAATGCGTCCAACCTTTCAAAAAATCTACAAAGACTTTCCCTAAAATTTCCGCCATGGATGGCGGTCCTTTTTGCTGTATGGCATATATCTCGCAACTTATCTATATCAATTTGTTTGGAATCTCAATTTTATATTCTGTAGTAATAGTCTTTATACACTCGATAAATGTATCTCTAAACTCTTTCAATATTCTTGAATAAGAAGCGTCTTCCCAATTTCCGTTAGTATTTTTATATATGATTTTATGCCTGTTTTCAGTTAGCAATTCATCTAAAAATTTATTACAAGCTGAACACATTTCTCTCAAACAAATACCAAACCCAAAACCACTCATACCTTTAATTCTAATTTTATCTTTCATACATATACTCCTTAAATATATACTTCAATGCCTTACCCTATCAAACCCGGGCCATGGATGGCCCGGCAAGCGTGTGGTTACTTATATTGTCTTGATTCACGACGTTCCTGAACCGGACCCACAGATCCCTTCTTCTTTTGCACGCTTGCGTCGGTGAAGGAATGTGACGAGACCTTCTTCATGTTCACTTTTCAGAGGACTGCTCCATGCTCTTTCTCACGAGCCCTTGTGTGAATCTGTTGTTATAGGATGTACACCGCCCCGTGATTCAGAGGCGACCACGGACGGAAGCACCTTAAGCAGTCTTCACTATTTCCTTTTCATATAAGGTAAGTGTTTCTCCAAACAAACTTACTTCGCCAACTGCATTAAACCCGTATTCCTCATAATACTTTCGTAACCCAGCTACTTTCGAACCACAATCTAACCTTAGATAGACTACACCATTATCATTCAATTCTTTTTCAATGTCCTGTAATATCTCTGTGCCAATTCCCTTACCCGAGTATTCACGTTTGGTTGTTAATGAATGGATATACCCCGCCTTATCTGTTCTTTTTCCCCAAAAAATTTCATCTTCGTACTGAAGTCTGTACATTCCCACAATGTTCACATCATCAAAGGCAAAGTAAAGCTCTTCCTTTCTTATCCCCTCAAGAATCCATTCCTTGTACGGCTCAGGTGGGCTGTGCCATTCTTGCCAATAGTCGATTTCTTTATCTTTTAACCATTCTGCTGACTCTTTGAGCAACAAAAACACTTCATCAGCTTCATCCATCTTTATCTTTCTATATCGCAACTTCATTCTACGCCATCCTTCCACTTCGATTTTGATGCACTTCTGGGAAACCGCCGCAGGACGCGGCGGCTAATGCGGTATATTTCCTATCGGTCCGCATACATGAAGCCTTTGAGGGGTTACATAACTCTTATGTCCCCGAAAAGGTTTACTGAGCGACCCGTGATTCTTTTCTACCCTTGTATGCGTTGTTATGTAAAGTCGCGCGCCTTCTTTGTTCAGAGGCTGACAGGACGTCAGCCCCTCAAAACTAACTTTCATTTACAATTAAGATGTTTTAATTTCTATTTAGCTAATAATAATCTCATATTGATAATCATTAGTAATTCCAGAAGTTGGGTCATAAAAACTCCATCAAAATATACTAAAAGGTGGTTTTTGGGACAACTTCTAATATTTATTATGCAGCACTTTGGAAATTTCACCCTTTCGCCATGTGTATAAACAGGTTTTTCATAAGAAAATCCGAAATAGTCAAGGGTTTCTATCACTTTACTAATATTTGCCTGCCATTTTGTACTTTTCATTATTTTTACCACTTCATCAATAGAAACTCCGGCAAGCATTGCAAGGCAGGCTTTACCGCAATAACCGCTTGTAGGCTGCTTCAAGTAGTTGATACTTTCAATATGTCTTATAGGATTACCTTTATCATATGGGCTGTTATTATTTATTCTTGACAATTGTCCCAATATAGTAAATTCAACATCAAATATCTGGAAAGTTTTCAATAAATCTTTTCATTGTTCCATCTTTCCATGCATTCTCCCATATCTTTGGAACAACTTCAAATGCTGTTGATGTTTTATCTTTGTGGGATATTCCCATTACCTTAAATGCTGGCCACTGCTCAATTTGATAGTTCATATGATTTTCCCCTTTCATATTAATTTGAAAGGAGAGTTTGGGACAGGATTTAAGCTGAACTGTTTCATTTCTAACACATGATGGCAGAACCCCATGGAAATTTCTAAATGCCCGAGTAAATGAATCTTGGGACTCATATCCATATTTTAAAGCAATGTGTACTGTTTAATAATTCAAATGCAGCCATTGTCAACCTTCTACTTCGTATATACTCAGATAATGGCTTATCTGCGATATACGAAAACATTCTTTGAAAATTATAAACAGAACACCCTGCAATTTTTGATATCGTTTCATAGGACATTTCACCATCAAGATTATTTTCTATGTAGTTTATTGAATCATTTAAATTCTTAACCCAATCCATTCTCTCGCTCCCAGTTCAATCATATCTCTTCTCAATTTATTTCACTCGATTTTCTGTGCCGCATTTTGTAGTTCATTAATTAAATTATTGTATAATTTCCATGAAATCTCTAAAAACCATCCCTAGTAAACCCGCCACACGATGTGGTCTTTGCGCGCGATTTTATATCGTTTTAGGTATGCGACGGCTCTGAACCGGACCCGCAAAGACTTCCTTCTTCGGTGCACTTGTGCCGGTGAAGAGCTGCGGTGCGGCATGCTTCATGGGATGTCCCTCAAAGCCATTCTTCATGCCTTTTCTATTCCGCACCCTTGCGAATACGCTTTGATATGTGGAGTTCCCTGCCCCGCGAAGGCAGAGCCGACACGGATGTCGGCACCCAATCAACTACTTATCCTTTAGTAATATACTATTCTTTTACTTCTTCAGTTCTTTCAGGCAACCATTTTAGCATTGCCAATATATCTTCCCTTGATTTATCCGAGTTGTCCCATCCACGAGTTTCTTTCATCTTTTTAACTATATATGGATGGAATACTTTTTGAAGTCTCCAATTTTGATTCCACTGCATAAACTCTTTTTTTACAATAGATGTACCTTGACAACT
>DAOOVO010000138.1:0-8747 GCA_035370245.1 Pseudobacteroides sp. | reverse complement strand
AGATCGATATTACCTGTTTTTAACAGGAGTTATTGCAGTGGAATCAATATTAATAACATTATGCACCAAAAACTTATGTCAATAAGCCGAAGCAATGGAGTTAATTCCTCAAACTGTTTATGGGAGCCGGTATACGGCCTCCACGCTTTATAAACTCTTCACTTCCGAACTTATTTACATTCATAACAGGACCACTGCCTAAAAGTCCTCCAAACTCAACAACATCTCCAACCTTTTTGCCAAAAGCAGGAATAATTCTCACAGCTGTTGTCTTATTGTTTATCATGCCTATTGCGGCTTCATCTGCAATAATAGCCGATATTGTTGAAGCACTCGTGTCGCCCGGTATAACAATCATATCAAGCCCTACAGAGCATACACATGTCATTGCTTCAAGCTTTTCCAATGTAAGAGCACCGGCTTTTACCGCTTCAATCATTCCGGCATCTTCGCTTACAGGTATAAATGCACCGCTTAATCCGCCAACATATGATGATGCCATAACTCCGCCTTTTTTTACCGCATCATTTAACAAAGCCAAGGCTGCTGTCGTTCCATGGGCACCGCATTTCTCCAGTCCCATCTCCTCCAAAATGTGTGCAACACTATCACCTACTGCAGGTGTAGGTGCCAATGAAAGGTCAACTATACCGAACGGAGCATTAAGCCTTTTTGAAGCTTCCTGTGCCACAAGCTGACCCATCCTTGTGATTTTAAAAGCAGTCTTTTTTATGGTCTCGGATACAGTACCGAAATCTGCACCCTTTACCTTTTCCAGAGCACTTTTTACAACCCCCGGACCACTTACTCCCACATTAATTACGCATTCAGGTTCACCCACTCCATGGAAAGCACCTGCCATAAAGGGGTTGTCCTCCGGTACATTGGAGAATACTACAAGTTTAGCACAAGCTAAGCTTCCATTATCCTTCGATAACTCAGCCGCCCTTTTAATGACTTCACCCATTTCAGCAACAGCATCCATATTGATGCCGGCCTTTGTTGTTGCCACATTGACGGATGAGCATACCATCTTTGTTGAACTCAAAGCCTCGGGAATTGATCTTATAAGCTTTTTATCTCCAATTGTATATCCCTTGTGGACCAGTGCCGAAAAACCTCCTATAAAGTTAATTCCTATGGCATCTGCAGCCTTGTCCAGTGTTTCGGCAAACCTTACATAATCCTCCTCATCGGAGCTTTCCGCGATAATGGAAATCGGCGTTACAGAAACTCTTTTGTTTATTATGGGAATACCGTATTCTTTTTCAATATCATTTCCAACCTTAACCAAATTAGCTGCAAGACGCGTTATTTTATCATAAATCAACTGTCTTGACCGTTTTGAATCCCTATCGCAACAATCCCTCAGCGAAATACCCATGGTAATTGTTCGTATGTCAAGGCATTCCTCCTGTATCATCTTAATTGTCTCAAGCACTTCCCTTGTTCTTATCATAAAGCTTTCCCCCTAAATCCTATGCATTGAGTTAAAGATGTCTTCATGCTGAATCCTTACAGACAGACCCATTTCTTCGCCTTTTTTCTCCAAACAGTCCGCAAGTTCTGTAAAATCTTTAACCAAACCTGAAATATCGACAAGCATAATCATAGTAAAAACATCCTGAAGTGTAGTCTGGTTTATATCAAGTATATTAACATTGTTATCTGCTAAAACTGTACTGATCCCGGCAATTATTCCAACCTTATCCTTTCCGATTACTGTAACAATAGCTCTCATCCCAAAACCCCCTTGTTAAATATTGTAGTTTTATCCTCACAAATACATTACATAAAAATTTTAATAAATATAAAAAAAGCTATGGATAAAATGATATAAGCGTATTATACAGTTTAAAAAACATAATATCAACCCGAACATATGTTTGATTTTTTATGCGATATGTGATAATATGATATAAAGGAAATTAATTCTTAAATAATTCCTGATTATGAATATATGGCTAAATTTATATTAGTAAATAACCAACTTTTCTATTATTTAAATATATGACGAAAAGGGTGATTAAATGGAATTAAACACCAAATTGGAGATTTTATCTGCAGCAGCAAAATACGATGTATCATGTTCTTCAAGCGGAAGCAACCGCAAGAACACCCCCAAGGGTCTGGGCAACAGCCATAAGGCAGGGATTTGCCATAGCTGGTCGGAAGATGGACGCTGCATATCGCTATTGAAGATACTTCTTTCAAACCAATGCATATATAACTGTACATACTGCGTCAACAGATGCAGCAACGATACCAGACGAGCTGCATTCACACCCCATGAGGTAGCAGCATTGACCGCAAACTTTTACAGGAGAAATTATATTGAAGGGCTCTTTTTAAGCTCCGGTGTCATTAAAAATCCCGATTATACCATGGAGTTGATGATTAAAACAGTCAAGCTTTTAAGAAAAGAATTCCATTTCAACGGCTATATACACTTAAAAGCAATTCCCGGAGCCGACACCAGGCTAATCCATGAAGCCGGATTGTATGTTGACAGAATGAGTGTAAATATTGAACTTCCGTCAAGCCAGGGACTAAAGCTTCTTGCTCCCGATAAAAGCAAAGAGTCCATAATAAAGCCTATGGGATATATAAATAATGCCATTACAGCCTTAAAAGAAGAAAACAGGATCTATAAGAAAAAGCAGTCATTTGTTCCTGCAGGGCAAAGCACCCAACTCATTATTGGTGCGACCCCGGATCATGACTATAATATTATTAAGCTTTCTGAAAACTTATATAAACATTTCAAGCTTAAAAGAGTATACTACTCAGCTTATGTTCCTGTAACCGAGCATCCCAACCTGCCTGTCATCAATAAGCCTCCCCTATTGAGAGAGCATCGGCTTTATCAGGCAGACTGGCTTATGAGATATTACTCCTTCAATGCAAGCGAGCTTCTTGACGAAAGCAGACCGGACTTTGATCTGGAATTAGACCCTAAATCATGCTGGGCACTTAGAAACTTACATCTTTTTCCCATAGAGATTAACAAGGCAGACTATCATATGCTTTTACGAGTACCGGGAATCGGCGTAAAATCAGCTCAAACAATAATATCTTCCAGGAAACTATGTTCATTAGGTTATGAAGATCTAAAAAAACTCGGAGTGGTCTTAAAAAGAGCAAGGCATTTTATCACATGCAGAGGTAAATTTTACGGCGAGTCATTTAACGAAGAATTTTTAAGAGATGAACTGGCATCTGAAAACAGTACAGACAAAAGAAAGGTGTGCAGCGGACAAATTTCCATATTCTCATATTTTCCCAACAGCTTAAACTCACTATTACAGTAATTATGAGTATTTAAAACATTTTTAAAGTCTACCAAGTACGACTTTTCAAACTAATATGGTTTTTCAAACTTATTTGAAAATAAAGGAGGCTCTCCATGAACCATCAAGCAATAAGCTATACCTATGACGGAAGTTTTGAAGGACTGTTATGTGCAATATACGATTCCTATTACAGGCATGAAATACCCCATAACATTCTACCTGAAGGATCTTTTCAGATAGATATTTTTTCGAAAGATTACAGCGTAAAAACCGATATGGAGAAATTTCGCAAGGTCTATAACTCAATCAGAGAAAAAATTTCTCCTCTCGCTCTGAAAAATGTTTATTATGTATTCATTTCCGAGTGGGAAAACAAGGAATTAATTATATATAAGTATTTGAAACTAGGTTGGAAATTAGGTGGAGACATCAACAGGCTAATTACAGAGGAATCGGTACTAAATGTGCGGATGATAAGTCGCAAGGTAACCTCCGAATGCCATAGATTTCTGGGATTGTTGCGGTTTAAACTTATGGAAGGAGATTATTACTATGCATCCTTAGAGCCTGACTATAACATCATAAGCATTTTGGCCCTTCATTTTTCAAAAAGGCTGTCGGACCAAAGATGGATAATCCATGATGTTAAGAGAAAGATAGCTTGCGTATATGACAAGGAAGGATGGTTTATAACCTCAATTGACAAGCCTCTAAACACTCGTACAGATACATGTGAAGAAGATTTTCAAAGCCTTTGGAAGCTTTATTTTAAAAACATAGCAATAAAAAGCAGAAAGAACCCAAGACTTCAAAAGCAGTATATGCCTATGAGGTATTGGGCCCATCTGGTAGAAATGCAATAATTTTAATAATGAGTTATCCCCTGCACTCCTTTGCAAGAGCTTCAAAAGCCGGAAGGGAATTCTCAATTGTTTCCAAACTTGTACAATACGCTATTCTGAAATACCCAGGACATCCAAATCCTCTGCCAGGCACAATCAGAAGATTATATTTAAGTGCCATTTTAACAAACTCAGCATCGTCCTCTATAAGTGATTTGGGAAAAAGATAGAATGCTCCCTGGGGCTTAATACATTCAAAGCCGAGGCTTATCAAGTGATTATAGAGTAAATCCCTGCGTTTTTTATATTCTTCGACATCTATCGTAACATCCAATGAATCGGCTACTACTTTCTGAAAAAGAGAAGGTGCATTTACATATCCCAATACTCTATTTGAGAATATCAAAGCATCCATTAAAAGGTCTATCTCTTTAATCCTAGGACTTGCAGCAATAAAGCCGATTCTTTCCCCTGGTAAAGACAATGATTTGCTAAATGAACATCCCTGTATTGCATTATCAAATATTTTTAATAGACTAGGAAGCTTCACTCCATCATAAATCAGCTTATTATAAGGCTCGTCCGATATGACAAAAATCTCGGTTCCAAATTCTTTTTGCTTGTCCTTTAAAGTTTCTGCAATTTTTATTAATGTTTCTTCTTTATAGATGATACCGGTAGGATTGTTAGGTGAGTTAATTATAATGGCTTTTGTATTTTTAGTAATTTTGCTTTTAAGATCATCGATATCCGGTTCAAGTGTATCTGAAACAGGTTTTACAATAACAGTCTTTCCGCCGTGATTATCAATATAGAAGGAATATTCCACAAAGTAAGGTGCAAATACAATAACCTCTTCACCAGGATTGAGCACTGACTTGAGAATAATATTTAACCCTCCGGCTGCACCGCATGTCATTACAATATTATCCGCTTTTAATTCTACACCTGTTTCTTTTGTAAGACTTGCTGCAACCTTCTCCCTTACATCTAAATATCCTGCATTATTCATATACTTGTGAATTCCTGTTACATCATCACAAACATATTTTTTTATTACTTCACGTACCGGTAAAGGCGGCTCCATATCAGGGTTACCTAATGTAAAATCAAATACATTTTTATCACCATAAATTTTTCTCAATCTTTCCCCTTCTTCAAACATTGCCCTTATACCTGATGAGTTCCTCAAATTATTTACTACCTTTTGTGAAAGCATTCTTTACTCCTCCTATGTAAAATTTGTCTCTTTTTTATTCCAAATCATTTTATTCCAAATCATTTTATTCCAAATCATATACTATTTTTGATATTTTGGCAACCACTTGCGGTGCCACCTTTTCATCCACATCCTTAGACATAATGGATATTATGTAAGGCCTGTCTTTAAACACTATACCTACATCATTAATAGTATTTACTTGAGTTCCTATTTTATGAGCAACTTTAACATTTTTGGGCAAAAGTGCCGGAATTCTGTCATTGAACTCGGTATTTAAAAAACTATTCATAAGTTCCTTACCCAAATCACCGTTATTATTGCAAAAATCATAAACACACTTCATATAAAGCCCCATGTCTCTCGGACATGAAATATTTTTATCATCATAAACAACAGTGCCGCCAATTTGTCTCATATAGTTCTTTACATTTTCATTTCCCAAAAACCGTAAAAGCATGTTTGTAGCCACATTATCACTATGGGTTATTGACAGCTTTGATAACTGTTTTATGGTATATTTCTTACCAAAGCTTTGAGTTTGTATTATTCCGGTTCCTCCCTCATAATCGCTTTGTATGTATGTTAACATTCCGTTTATGTTCACATCACCGCTTTTTATCTTTTCGAAAAGATAAAGGTTGATTGGTACCTTTACTGTGCTTGCAGCCACAAACTCATCGTATTCATTGATTCCAAAGGATTCATTGGTAAAAAGGTTATGGTAATATACACCATAATAACCATCTACTCCTCTAAGATAGTCATATATAGCATTTTTAATCTTATCGGTTCTCTCATTGCTCATAACCTTTATTTCATTTTTTTCTTCCTGCTTTATTGAATCCACCTTGGAAAATTGTTGTGCAAAAGTTAGTACATCTTCAAGTATATTATCACTGGACAGCATTTTATTAATTTGGAACCCAATAAAAAACAAACCGCATAGAATAATGAGAAACCTTATTCTTTTGAATAAAAGCCTTCTTTTTCTTTTCTTGGCTTTACTTACAGCCATAACTACACTACCGTCCTTACATATAATAAAAAATCATTAATTGATTTTTTAACTTGATTGTTGTCTTGAGAAATGTGAAGTACATTATACCACAATTTCTCAAGACATAAAAGTCATTTATAGATTGTTCATCCTCCTTATCCTTCGGGATAAACGTCTCATAAAAAACCTTAAAATCATAAATGCAACACATATTGCAACAATAGGAATTAAAATCTTCTTCACAATATTATCGGACTTTGCAGCCTCATCCTTATTATCAGCTACAACTACAGCTTTTTCAACATCTTTGGAAGCTACAACATTTACACTACCTAATAATACTCCATTCTTTTTGTATTCAACAACCCCAAGTTTATCACCTTTTTTAACAGGAGCTTTAACAGATGTTTGAATCTTCTCTTCACTCTCCAACTCATCAGTTGAACCTATGGGCATTGCACATGAAAAATCGGTCTCAGCAACCAAGTCAATCTTTTCATTATTGTTTGAATCTTCAACGACAACACTCTTTATAACATCATTTGCACTTACAATCTTCCTATTTTCAAAGTGCTCGAAACCATATTTCAAGAGCTCCTTAGTGTACGTGAATACCTTATTGTTGCCCTCAGTGACATGCAATAGCACACCAATCAATTCAAGTCCGTCTTCACCTACTGCACTTGTTACCAGATTATTTCCGGCAGCACTGGTATATCCGGTTTTTATACCGTTTACCTCATAATTGAAATTCTGCCCGTTTATCGTATAAGGGTATTTGTTGGAATACCACAAAAGTTTATTTGTTGATCTTAAAGGATCCCATTTCTGATGTTTGTTTGTCGGAGGTAAATCATTATAATACTCTTTTGCCACTATTTCTCTTATTTCAGGCTTTGACATGGCATATCTTGCAATAATAGCCATATCTCTTGCAGTAGATAAATGGTTTTCTTCACCCTTTGCATCATCCTTGCCACAAGGATTTACAAAATTGGTATTATACGCCCCCAATTCCACTGCCTTCTCATTCATTTTCTTGCAGAATTCTTCTTTTGAACCGCTGATATTCTCAGCAATAATATTAGCCGTTTCATTTGCAGAACGAATAAGCATGACATTTAGCATGTTCTCCAATGTCAAATTGCTTTCGCCCGGCATTATGCTGATATTCATGCCACCCGGGCCAATATCGTAAACGGCATTTTGCGATATATTCATTATACTATCCATTTGGCCATTCTCAACAGCCAATATGGCGGTCATTATCTTTGTCGTACTTGCCGGTCTTAGCTTGACATCTGCATTATTTTCAACCAGAATCTGGCCCGTTTTATAATCCATAAGTACATATGCGTAACTTGAAGGAATATTAATAGGTTGTGAATATGCAACACCACTTACCGATGCAATAATAAAACACATTTGTAAAAAAACCAAAATCCTCTTAATCATATTTATCCTCTGTAAAAATTTTATTATTCTTATAGCCGTTGGCAATTATCAGTGCATTTCGACCAAGGTTATTATAACACTCTGACTTTAGAACAATCAAGCAATTTACCCACCCAATTTTAGGTTATTCAAGTTAATGCAAAATTATTTCTATAAATATAAATATTCTTGAATTTTATTAGTTCTAATTAATTCCTATTCTGTCTTTTTATCGGATCCAAAAGTCGGAGTCTGCATAACTCTTATTTGTTCTATTTCTTTCTTATCACCATTATCTTTTTTATACCAAATTTGAACCGTCATGCCAACTTTTATATCTTCTATTGCAATCTTTTTTTCACTAAATTCATTATTACCTCTTTCAAATGTAGTAATAGATACAGATGGCGGAATTTCAATCTCCTGATTTTCTCCGGTAAATTTCCTCTGTGCCATACCCATCATATTTCCTCTGCCACCGTTTCTGTCGTTACCGTTTCTGTCATTGCCTTCGCTGCCATTTACACCATAGCCATTGCCTTTCATATCCAGCGGAGGTCCATCAAATTTATTTCTGCCTTGAGCATTATCTCCATTCCTAAAGTTCTGCATTCTTTCTTTCATTTTTTGCATATCCTCTTCTGAAGGCTGCTTTCTTTGCGGTATTTCAATTAATGCAAGTGTCAGCTTGTTTCCCGAAATAGCTTTTACTTCTCCATATATATCAGGAGTATTGTTTCCCCAATTCATTCTTCTATTGTTCTGATCATTGGAATCATAATTGCTTGCTTGCTGTTCCGACTGGCTAAAATCATCATTCGCCTGACCGCAAGCTACAAGTCCTAAAACCATTGAAACCAATAACATTACTACCAATACCTTCTTTAAATATTTCATATTAATATACCTCGTATAATAGTTTTTGGAGGGTTTAAGTTAAGAAATTTCCAGTTACAAAC
>DAOOVO010000137.1:0-8759 GCA_035370245.1 Pseudobacteroides sp. | reverse complement strand
CAAAGATCGATATTACCTGTTTTTAACAGGAGTTATTGCAGTGGAATCATATTTGGGATTCCGACGACCTGATTACTTTTAAAAACGAGCGGTTGCTCAAAGTGCACTCAACAAACATGCACGCATGGGCACCTGAAGTGTTCTATGACTATGATAAAAACCGCTACGGAATCATATGGTCGGGAAATACCGATTACAACCGTACATATGTAAACTATACTACAGATTTTAATACAATAACCGAACCCCAGGTATTTTTTGATCCCGGATATGATGTTATAGATTCCACCATAATCCAGCACAACGGTACAGCATATTTGTTTTTCAAGGATGAGCGTTCAAGCGGAAAGTCTATCAAGGGAGCTAAATCCACAACATTAAATCCCAATAGTTTCAATGTATTCACCCCAAATTTCATAACTTCCGCTGGCACTGAGGGTCCTTTTGTATTTAAAGATAACAACTCAAATACATGGTATATGTATGCCGATTTATTCAATCAAAACGGCAAGTTTGAATGTTGGAAAACCAATGATTTAGGTGCAACTAATTGGACTAAGGTAACAAATATAAGCGTTCCTGCAGGCGTAAGGCATGGAAGCGTTGTGAGTGTTACCCAAGCTGAGTTGGAAGGCATAATTGCAGGAAAGCCTATTGCAACTCCAACTCCTACTCCTACACCTACACCCAATACATACAGTATTACGGGCTTTGTGTCCCCTGATTTCTCTTATAGTGAGAGCTCAAAGCCAGTACTAGTTTCCGGCTTCAAGGTTCAGGTCTTAGAAACAGGGCATTCGTCAACTACAGATCAAAACGGATATTTTATAGTTAAGGATATTCCAAAAAGCTCGTCCGGATATTCAATAAAAATAAGCAAGGAAGGCTATCTTTCTCAAGAGATTAAGAACATCACAGTAAATTCCAATGTACAATTATCTACTCAAGCTTCCCCCATTAAGCTTATAGCCGGTGATTTAAACGGGGACAATGCAATTAATATGTCGGATATTATCGTACTGGCAAAAAGTTTCAACAGCATATCGGGCGACTTAAAATATTCTCAAAGCATAGACCTCAATAGGGATGGAGCTATCAATATGAGTGATGTTCTCATTGTTGCAATGAATTTTAATAAAACAAACTAGCTTAATAAACATCCCTTTTTTGAAAAATAATCAAGCCGCTTGCTAAAAATACTATGAGATAAACAACACAAATTAAAAGAGAAAATGTGAATGTAGCCCTCTCATATGGTAAGGATTCTCCCGGCAAATAACTATATAAGTCCATGTTTGGAGTTATAAAGAACTTATATGCAGGATATTTATTGAGTATAAAATCGCCCACAAATCCTGCAAAATATATTACTATGCTAGCAATAATCGCCAGACCTGTAGTCCTTATAATTGTTGCTATAAGAAATGCCAGTGCACTGATTATTGAAATGGAAAATAGTTTGAAAAATGCTACAGCTATAACATGGTTTAACATGTTTCTTTCAATAATATTGCCATTTACAAATACTACATCATAAATGGAATTACTGTTTCTTCCAACTTATAAAAGCCAAAACACCCACAAGCCCTGCAATCATTCGCATGATTGTTGTTTTTCCTGCACCGTTTGGACCTAAAAGACCAAATACTTCTCCATAGTTCATTGACATTGATATATTATCAATTATAAGTTTCTTTCCGAAATAAAATTCATTGAATAATCCTCCATATTAATGTAAAATTAAATTATAGAATATTTTTTTACGAGGTTAATGATGCCTAGGGTACCGGATAGAAAATTTGATTATAAAATGAATATAATTTTAGGTTGTCTTTTTTTAACAGGAGGCTGTGTTTATCTTAAATTCTTAATGGCGTCAAATGCCAGATCCGATTTATTTAAATCAATTGCTTCTTTTGTATTGGCTGTAGCGTGGTTTTCTCTTGCTTTTTACAATTACAAAAAGAGCAAAAATATGTAACCGTTAGTATGCAATTTTCCATACCCGCTATGTAATTATTTTAATTTGCCGAATATTATAAAATTTGGTATATTTAAAATAGTACAAGCATTTTAAATATATCTTCACAACGAAAGAGGTGTTGATTTTGAAAGTACGTAAAGCCATAATTCCGGCAGCAGGATTAGGTACAAGGTTTTTGCCTGCAACAAAAGCACAACCTAAAGAAATGTTGCCTATAGTAGATAAACCAACAATACAATTTATTGTTGAAGAAGCTATCGAATCAGGTATAGAGGATATTATTATCGTCACCGGAAGAAACAAACGTGCCATTGAAGACCATTTTGACAAATCATACGAGCTTGAGGAGGAGCTAAGGAAAAAAGGAAAGCAAGATCTACTATCTCTAGTACAGGACATATCCAATTTGGTTGATATTCATTACATAAGGCAAAAAGAGCCAAAAGGTTTAGGTCATGCCATTTATTGTGCAAAATCCTTTATTGGAAATGAACCCTTTGCAGTTTTACTGGGCGATGATATTGTCAACTCTGAAGTTCCATGCTTAAAACAGATGATTCAAATATATAACGAATACAAAACTACTGTCTTAGGAGTTCAGCATGTTCCTGAGGAAGACATCCCCAAGTACGGAATAGTCAGCGGTAAACAGGTTGACGACAGGGTTTATAAGGTAAAGGATCTGGTAGAAAAGCCTGATATTGACAATGCACCTTCCAACATAGCTATCCTCGGAAGATACATTATATCTCCCCACATTTTCGAATATCTAGAAAGTGCCACACCGGGTAAAGGTGGAGAAATTCAATTGACAGATGCACTTAAGAGTCTTATTAGCAATGAGGCAATATATGCATATGACTTTATTGGAAAAAGATATGATGTAGGAAACAGGCTGGGTTTTCTAGAAGCTACTGTTGAATATGCATTATCCAGGGATGATATAAAAGATGATTTTAAAACCTATTTGAAAAAGACAATTGATAAGTTTTAAGATAAATTCCTTATGGCTTGCATATCCTTTAAATAGGCGAATGTGAGCCATTTTTATTTAGATATATTATTATTTATATATATATTAAATAATAATGCCATATTTTAATTAAATATTATTAGGGGAGGAATTATTTTGAAAAAACTGTTACACATTACACTTTCACTGCTTCTTTGTGCATCCTTTTTACTGACAGGATGCAACAGCAGTAACAAAACGCCTAATGACAAGGCATCACCAAGCCCATCAAACAGCAGCCAGAACCCCATCGACACAACAGATAATTTAAGGCAGCTTGCAGAGCAACGCGGTTTGCTTGTCGGTGCCGCAATAGAGCCAAATTACCTTGATGAGCCTCAGTATGCAAACGCCCTTAAAGAAAACTTTAACTTTATAACACCCGAAAACAGGATGAAATGGGGATTCATACATCCTAAAAAGGATGTCTATGACTTTAAAGGGGCAGATAAAATCGTTGACTTTGCATTAGCAAACAACATGAAGGTTAGAGGCCATACTCTTGTGTGGCATATTGAAAACCCTTCCTGGCTCACCGATGGAAACTTCTCAAAGGAAGAACTTTTAAAAATTCTTGAAGACCATATTAAAACTGTTGTAGGCCACTATAAAGGAAAGGTCTATGCATGGGATGTTGTAAACGAAATAATTGACGTATACACATTAAGGAATACGTTATGGCTTGAGAAAATCGGACCTGAATATATAGAGAAGGCATTTCAGTGGGCTCACGAAGCAGACCCGAATGCCAAGCTTTATTTGAATGACTTTTTCATAGAAGAAAAAGGCGTTAAGTCAGATTATTATTACAAATATGTAAAAGAGCTCCTTGATAAAAAAGTTCCTATCCACGGAATTGGCTTCCAATGCCATTTCGATATGCAAACCCCTCCCGACATGGGAAGCATTTATGAAAATGTAAAAAGGTTTGTTGATCTTGGTCTTGAAGTGGATTTTACAGAGGTAGACTTCCGCATATACGGGTATGCAGATGAAACACAGCTTAAAAATCAGGCAGAAGCGTACTCCCAGTTGATGAACATAGCATTAAGCTTTGATAAGGTAAATGTATTCACAATGTGGGGGCTTACAGACAAGTACTCATGGGTACCCGATACATATCCTGAGTCAGGTGCTGCCCATATTTTTGACAAGGAATACAAACCAAAGCCCGCGTACACCGCCTTAGTGAATGCTTTAAAGCAAGGCCCTGTAAAAATAGACTATGAAAAGCTTAAGAAAGAAGCTTTGAAGAATAGGATTGTAGTTTCTCCATTTGAAGCCAATCCGGTTTCCAAGCCTCCTGTCATAGACGGTAAGTATGATCCGTCAGAATGGAAGGATGCAGTGGTTTATCCTTTTGTCTATAATCAGTTAAATGAAAGCGATCAGCGTCCACCTGAAGACTTGAATAATATCAGCGGCACCTGGAGAATTGTTTATCATAAAAACAAGTTTTATGGAATAATTGAACGAAATGATGATAAAACTGTTTCAGAGGCTGCAGCAGAATATGAGAATGATTGTGTTGAATTATTTTTAGAGCATAATGGAGAAGTCAATCAATTTAGAAGTCTTATTGGAGAGGATTGGTCCTTCAACCCCGCTCCAGGTGAAAGGAAGGCAGTATGGAGCAAGGATGGTAAAATACTCGAATTTTCCATTGAAATGCCTTCTGAGAAGGACTTGGCCGGGATTACAATAGGATGGAACACAGCACTTACAGATAGTGATGATTTTACAGGTGCAAGAGCATGCCAACTTTATCCTGTGAGCGGTTCAAACACTAGCTGGCAGGGTAAAGATCTTGCTTCATTATATTTTGTCGGCGAATCTCAGAAACCTGTCGCTAAAGCGTACACTATTCCTCCATTTATAGCTCAAAAAGCATTAAAAGCTCCAACCATAGATGGTATTGAGGATCCGGGTGTGTGGGACTTTGCCGTTAAATACAAGCTGGCATATAACCATTTAGATCCTAAGGATCAATCTTCTCCAAAGAACAATAATGACTGTTATGCTGAATGGAAGGCTATATTTTATGAAAACACCGTATTCCTTTATATAACAAGAATCGATGATATAACAGTTACAAATAATGGGGATCCTGCTGAAAACGACAATGTAGAGATATCAATAAAGACCGAAGATACAGTAAACATACTCCGGACTATTGTAGGCAAAGATATTGATGCCGGCAGCTATAAAGGTAATGCAAAAGCAGCATGGAATAAAGAAGGCACCATTCTGGAAGTTGCCATTGAATTACCTGTGGATGACCTTGCCGGTGCTACAATCCCGTGGAATTTATCCATATCCGACAACGACATGGAAAACGGCAAGAGAAAATACCAGCTCTATCCTTTGCATAAGGCTAATGCTTCTAAGGAAATCAATTTATGTGAGCTTAGCTTTGAAAAATAAATAAAATTTATTAAAGAATACTTAATATAGCAACATAAAAGTGATTTTACAGAAATAGAAATTAGCTGTAAAATCACTTTTTTATTCCAAGTAATTATTTTGTCATTTTTCAAATCAATTTTGCCATACTTTACGTGAAAGCATTGGCACATAATGATTTTACGTATTTTTCGGCATTAGATTTATTCGCAATATATAAGCCATCTCTTGTCTGCTTCCTTATGTTATGATATTATAATGCCGAAATTGCATTTATTTTATATTTTTCATTTTACATTTTATATTTATAAGTAGCATTAATACATAATATATTTATATAAATATCATTAATTTATATTAATTTTGATCAAAAAATAATCTCAGAACGAATGCAAAATATCTTTACGAGGAGATGAGTATGAGAAAAATTAATTATGGAAGGCCATTGATGTTTTTATTAGTTTTGATTTTATTGTGCTCAAGTTTCAATCTTTCTGTTAATGCTTTGGAACATCAAACATTTATCAGTCTCAAAATCAATGGCAAATATGTCAAAACCGATGCACCGCCTTACATTAAAAACAACCGTACATATGTATCTCTGCGGTTTATCAGTGAAGCTTTAGGAGCAGATGTATGTTGGGTTAAGGAAGAAAGAAAAGCATTAGTTGTCACAGAACAGAGTCTCATAGAATTGTTTGTAGGAAAAAATGAAATACTTATTAACGGCGAAACATTCACCATTGATTCATCCGTTGAAATAAACAACAACCGTACAATGGTTCCCCTGAGGTTTATATCTGAGACACTTGGATGCAAGGTTGATTGGGATCCTAAATTTTATACACTGTCAATTAATAATGATAAACTAACCGTCCCTGATTCTTCTGTTTATAACAGATCATATACAGATGAAGACTTACTCTGGCTTGCAAGAATAATTCATGTTGAAGGAAAAGGCCTGTCACTCGATACAAAAGTGGCTATTGCAAATGTAGTTTTAAACAGAGTAAAAAGTCCTGCATTCCCCAACACAGTAAAGGATGTTATCTTTCAAAAAGGTCAATTCCCACCTGCATACAAATCAGGATTCAACACATTAACTCCTACTCAGGAATGTGTAACTGCAGCAAAAATGGCTTATGAAGGTGTCAATAATATAAGCAAATGCTTGTATTTCTGTGATGTACCATTTAAGAGTAAGAAGATAACATTATACAAGAAAATGGACGGAATGTATTTTTATTATTAGAACAAAAATATATATATAAATATATAAAAAGTCAGTATAAATATAAAAAGTGGTGTTATGCAAAAAACATTTATAGTGATTTTGTATAACACCACTTCTATTTTTAATACATTTTTAGCAAACCTTTGCTTTATCTGTAATGAGCTTCTTAATATAATAGATGAGCTTTCTGAAAATGATGAATGATATCGGATAATCAAAAAGGTTACCGCTTTGTAATAATTTTTAACTTTTTTGTAATTTATAAATGCTTCCGCAGGTGTACTATATACAATGTAGGTTAATTGACAACACTTAAGGCGGTAGTAAAAACTCTCTAAAAATTACTCTTTGTAACCATGATGCTTTAAATCTCAGGTAGTACATTAATGATTAAGATTTAATTTTTAGGTATAAACATTACATACCTCAACTACCGCCAGCTTTTTTTATTTTATTGTCTTCTCTTTTTCCTATAATGCTTTTTTACATGCTTTTGTAGTTTTCAATAAAACATAGTCTTTGTTTGCTTTAGAACTCCAAGTTTCTTTAGTTTATACAAAGAAAGCTTTCTAAAAGGAATTATCCCACAAATCACCACAATATATAATACAAACACAAATATCCATGCCGCTCTTATATCAGTACTATTAATAAAAAGTTTTTCATTTAATACAATTGCTACATCTGCAATGAAATACGGAAATAAAATACCACATAAAAATGTAGTAATGGTTGAAATTTTCGATTTTCCCAAAAAGGCAAACGGCTGTATTATGCTTGTTAACAAGACTATCATAGGAATGTACAGTATATAATTAATTAGCGAAATTGTCAACCAAATAATAGAAAAAACAGACAACAAAATCTTTCTGCAGCAAAACTACAAAAAGATTTCAATGTTTAAATATATATTTTCAACTCTTGATGTATTTCCACTTATTATAATTAAAATACATCGTATTTTATGAATATATGTCGGAAAACTCTACACTAGCCATATACAAGTATTTCCTTGACCTATTGTCTTCATCAACCTCCTGTACACAAGATTCTTTTTCATTAACAGGAAGCTTTATAATGAACTCAGTATATTCTCCTAACTCACTTTCCACACTTATTTCTCCTCCGTGCATGTTTATAAGGGATTTGACTATTGATAATCCGATACCGCTCCCTTCACTTTCCTTCGTCAGAGATGTATTTATCTGTCTGAATCTTTCGAATATTTCACTTTTTTTATCCTTAGGTATCCCAATTCCTGTGTCCTTAATTGATATCAATATGTGATCTTCTTTATCGCTGAGGTTGACAAATATGCTTCCTCCAGGTTTGTTAAATTTAGTCGCATTTGAAAGTAAGTTAAGCATTACCCTTTCAATTACATTTACATCACATACCATATATTTTTCTTCAGTATCGGTATCAAATATTAGGCTCAAGGATTTACTTTCAATAAACTCAGCAACAGATAGTGTAACCCTTTCTACAACATCAACTATGTTGCAGTATTGCAAATTTAACTTTAGAAATCCCGAATCGATTTTTGTTATGTCAATCAAGTTATTTATTATCTTCAAGAGTCTATAGCAATTTTGCCTGATTGACGCTATATTTTTATACAGTTTGTTTTTTATCTCATCAGGATTTTTATCCCTATAGGACTCGATTAATTGCACAGAACCTAATATAACATTTAAAGGGGTTCTAAATTCATGAGATATATTTGTAAAAAACTCTGTTTTGAGCTTATCATACTCTATTATTTCTTTTAACAATCTAAGATTTTCATCATTTGCTACCTTAAGCTTCTCTTCAACCGACTTTTTTTCTGTTATATCAGTATGCGTTCCTATAATGCTAAGTATCTCGCCTTGGTTATTCCAGATCCCCTGCCCTTTAAGTTGAATCCAGAAATACCCACCTTCTTTGTTTTTAATCCGGCATTCACATGAAAACTTTCCTATTTTTCTGTTTATATAATCCTCCATGCTATTTAGCAATACATTTATATCATCCGGGTGAACAATTTTCTTCCAAATGTCCAAAGGGCCTGAAAAATTGTCTAATTTAATGTTGATTCCACTGCAATAACTCCTGTTAAAAACAGGTAATATCGATCTTTGAAA
>DAOOVO010000136.1:0-8767 GCA_035370245.1 Pseudobacteroides sp. | reverse complement strand
TCAAGGTACATCTATTGTAAAAAAAGAGTTTATGCAGTGGAATCAAATATAAATAAAACATTTATAATAAATATAAAAAACCTATGTTATTATATATAAATCTATATCTTTTGATTACATAGGTTCTTTTTTCATTATTTTTTCATTATAATTATATGTATTTTATATTCCCAGCACAAGTTTAAATACCATGATAATAACTGCACCTATTACGGAAGTTATCGGTATAGTCAATACCCATGCACCAACTATACTTTTTGCCAATGTCCATCTTACAGCCTTCAATCTTTTTGCGGCTCCAACTCCCATAATTGTTGTGGAAATTATATGTGTAGTACTGACAGGAGCACCTATTCGAGTCATAGCCTCAATAACAACAGCAGCTCCGGTCTGTGCAGCAAATCCGTTTATAGGCGAAAGTTTAATCATATTGACTCCCATTGTCTTTATGATCCTCCAACCTCCGATTGATGTACCAAGTCCCATGGCCAGTGCACATGCTAAAACAACCCAAATGTGGACTTCTGTGCTCCCACCATTCATATCTGCCGCAATAAGAGCTATTGTTATTATACCCATTGATTTTTGGGCATCATTTCCCCCATGTGCAAAAGCCATAAAAGCTGCAGAAAGAATTTGAAACTTGGAAAATACCGTATTTACAATATGAGGTGTTAATCTTCTTAACGCAAAATAGAGAAATTTCATTACAATAAGTCCTAGAACAAAACCTATTACAGGTGATGTAAAGAGTGGTATCAAAACTTTATAAACAATTCCCTCTGCATGCAGAACATCCATTGTACCTATATATGCAACCGATGCTCCTATCATGCCTCCAAACAATGCATGGGATGAACTGCTTGGAATTCCGAAATACCATGTTACAAGATTCCATATTATAGCCGATACCAGAGACGCTATAATAACAAACATTATTCCCTTATCTCCGCCGACTTCCTTTATCATTTGATCTTTAAATATGCCCTGAGATACGGTCATTGCAACTTTACTGCTTGTTAATGCCCCCGCAGTATTTAAGACAGCAGCCATGAGGATTGCTGTCTTTGGTGCTAAAGCTCTTGTAGATATTGACGTTGCAACAGAAGTGGCCGTGTCATGGAAACCGTTAATAAAGTCGAAGCTTAATGCAAGAATAATTATTAGAATAACCATACTAAGCATGTTTCATAACAACCCCTTCAACAATATTTGCCACATCCTCGCAAACGTCAAGGGTGTTTTCTAAATAATCATAAATTTCCTTCCATTTAATAACTTCCATACTATCCTTTTCTATTAAAAACAATTTGGTAACAGCTTCCCTGAATATAAAATCCGCTTCATTTTCCAGTCTGTTAATCTCAATAATTTTCTCAGATATTTTTTTGCTTTTCTTCATGTTTTTAAGCTCTATCATAAGTTCTTTTACTTCTTTTGTTGACGTAGTAATTAATTTGGCAAGTTTTTTTGCGTCCTCAGGTATAGACTGCACATTAAACATATTAAACCTGTGAGCAGTAGATTCTATGCTGTCTGTGATATTATCAAGCTCTTTTGCGATCAAATTGATATCTTCTCTATCAATTGGTGTAATAAACGATCTGTTAAGCTGCTTAAGAATTTTGTGAACCTGCTTGTCGCCTTCATGTTCAGCTTCTTCAATAGCTTTTATCTTGTCCTGAACATTAACATAATTATTCATTAATTCTTCAAGTATTTCCGCACCTTTACATGCGTTTTCAGCTGTTTCGACAAAATAATCAAAAAAAATCTCTTCTCTTCGAGAAACCCTAAACATTACATTACCTTCTTCCGTATGAATTAAATTCGTTGAGTCGATTATATATAATTAACATTTGTAATACAACAAAACTTAACATAAATTTAACAATTCAAAATTTTAATTTTATTATTGACATTTAGAGTTTTTTAGTTCAAAGTAATTTAATTTTTATTATAAAATATTTTGAACAAATTCAAATATACAATACACTTATATATATGAAAGGTGCACCTTTAGAGAAAGGAGACAAAGGAATGATCGACCCGGATATAATAAAACGCTGTCAACAAGAAGATTTAAGTGCTTATGATGAGTTGTACAGAGCTGCAGGCAAAAAGGCTTTGTGGACAGCCTATTTGCTGGCAGGACGAATGAATATTGCAGAAGATATTGTTCAAGAAGTTTTCTTCCAATGTTTCCGTAATATTAGAAAATTAAAAAAACCGGAATTGTTTCAGGTTTGGTTCAACAGTATACTTGTCAGAACATGCTGGCATATGGTATCTAAGGAAAAGAAAAAACCGGTATTGAGCTTTGAAGCTGAAAATTTAACAGAGCTAAAAAGTGAAGAAGATGTTTTAGAAAAGGTTGAATCTCACCACATAAACAATATTATCCGAGAAGCAGTCAATAGTCTTAAGCCTTCTATGCGTTCCACTGTTGTATTGTATTACTACAACAATTTGACACTCAGTGAAATTGCCAAGGTTTTGGGCTGCTTTCAGGGTACGGTAAAATCAAGGCTGCATTACGCAAAAAAGGTACTGCAAAAAGAACTGAAAAAAGAGCTCTCTCGAAGGAGGGTATATCTTTGATAACCAAGCCTTCGGAAGCTATGACCCCAAATCAAATTCATCTATAATGGTATCTTCAGAAGATAATGCGGCTCAAAAATCTCCCGATAATTTCAAAAAAACAGTATCGGTATTTTACAGTAAAGCAAAATCACAGATTGTCCTTGAAATATCTTGCTTTGACACACCTTTTGCATTAAATATGAAAAATGAGCGGATTGCAGGAGATAATAAGAAGAGTCTTTCCATAGGGAAAATAACCGCAACATACGCCGAATACCCAGGTATAAGGTATCCTATTAAAAATGATACTGAAGACAGGTCACAAAAGCCCGACATATCAATACTGCATACGATGGGGTATTTAACAGTATATTCTGTTAACAGCTCCGCCCATTAAACATTTTTTATGTCCCAAGCACTTTTGACAGGAATTGGCCTGTGTAAGATTCTTTAATCCTCACAATATCCTCCGGAGTGCCTTCAGCCACTATATAACCGCCCCTATATCCGCCTTCCGGACCAAGGTCAATTATATAGTCGGCAGTCTTAATAACATCAAGATTATGCTCGATAACCACTACAGTATTCCCCATATCTACAAGTTTTTGAAGCATATCAATAAGCTTGTGAACATCGGCAATATGAAGTCCTGTTGTAGGCTCATCAAGAATATACATGGTACTTCCGTTACTTCTTTTGGATAACTCGGTGGCCAGTTTAATCCTCTGTGCCTCTCCTCCCGAAAGGGTTGTGGAAGGCTGTCCCAATTTTATATATCCTAACCCAACATCATATAAAGTCTGGATTTTCTTATTAATTCTAGGAATATTCTTAAAGAATTCTAGTGCATCTTCAACTGTCATATCCAACACATCTGCAATATTTTTTCCCTTGTACCTTACATCAAGTGTTTCCCTGTTATATCGCTTTCCTTTGCACACTTCACAGGGAACATATACATCCGGCAAAAAGTGCATTTCAATCTTAATAATACCGTCACCGCTGCACGCTTCACACCTTCCGCCTTTTGTGTTGAAGCTGAAGCGACCTGCCTTATAGCCTCTCATTTTTGCTTCGGTGGTCTCACTAAAAACCTCCCTTATAATATCAAAAACACCCGTATATGTTGCTGGGTTTGATCTTGGGGTCCTGCCAATCGGTGACTGATCGATATCTATTACCTTCTCAAGGTGCTCGAGTCCTTTAACAAAATCGTGATCACCAGGCTTCACCTTAGCCCTGTTAAGCTCAGAAGCACATTTTTTATATAGTATTTCATTTATAAGAGAACTTTTCCCCGAACCTGAAACTCCCGTTACGCATGTGAAAACACCAAGAGGAAACTTAACATTTATATTTTTTAAGTTATTTTCCCTTGCACCCACAATTTCAACGAACTTTCCATTTAACGGTCTTCTCTTTTTCGGTATTTCAATTTTCCTTCTTCCGCTTAAATACATTCCCGTTAAAGAGCCTTCCGCTTTCTTAATCTCCTCAACAGTGCCCTGTGCAATGATATTTCCGCCATGGACGCCAGCACCCGGACCAATGTCTATTATATGATCAGCCGCATACATTGTATCCTCATCATGCTCAACAACAATAAGAGTATTGCCCATGTCCTTAAGCTTTTTTAGTGTCTTTAGAAGCTTGTCGTTGTCTCTCTGGTGGAGTCCTATGCTTGGCTCATCGAGAATATACAACACTCCCATGAGGCCTGCTCCTATCTGAGTAGCAAGTCTTATTCTTTGTGCCTCACCGCCTGAAAGAGTTCCTGCCGACCTGGACAATGTGAGATAATCAAGCCCCACATCAACCAAAAAGCCAATCCTTGCATTTATCTCTTTTAATATCTGTTTTGCTATAATTTTGTGTTTATCAGATAATTCCAACTCATTAAAAAATTTCTTGGCATCGGAAATGGCCATTCTACTGATTTCATCAATATTTTTGCCGCCGACTGTAACAGCCAATGCCTCTTTTTTGAGTCTGGCCCCTTTACACATATGGCATTCATTATTGCTCATAAAACCCTCATAGTATAGCTTCATGCTTTCCGACTGGGTCTCTTTATAACGCCTTTCCATACTTGTAATTATCCCCTCAAAAGCAGCCACAAAAGACCCGCTTCCATATTCTCTCGAATATTCTATCTTTATTTTTTCTCCTTTTGTTCCATACAGTATCAAATCAACAATACGGTCAGGTAGATCGCATATGGGAGTATCGATGCTGAACTTGTAATGCTTTGCCAAAGCATCTATATACATTCTTGAATAGCCGTCCTCATTCTCAACATTCCATCCGCCCACATTGATAGCACCATCCGCCAATGATTTTGTACGGTCAGATATGACAAGATCAGGGTCAATCTTAAGAATGGTACCTAAGCCGCCGCATTCGGAACAAGCACCATACGGTGTATTGAATGAAAACATCCTTGGCTCAAGCTCCTCAATACTTATTCCGCAATCGCTGCATGAAAAATTCTGACTGAACATCATCTCTTCTTTTCCGATTACATCAACAAGCAATATTCCTCCTGCCAGGTTAAGAACCGTCTCTATAGACTCCGACAGCCTTTTTTGAATATCCGGTCTTATAACAAGCCTGTCAACGACTATTTCTATTGTGTGCTTTTTATTCTTGTCCATTTTTATTTCATCGTTTATATCCATGACCTCTCCATCAATTCTTATCCTGACAAAGCCGCTTTTCCTGGCATCTTCAATAAGCTTGTGGTACTCTCCCTTTCTTCCCCTCACCACAGGAGCTAAAAGCTGTATTCTGGTTCCCTCCTCAAGGCTCATAATCTGGTCCACCATCTGGTCAACCGTCTGCTGGGTAATTTCCTTACCGCATTGTGGACAGTGTGGCACACCGATCCTGGCATATAAAAGCCTTAAATAATCGTGTATTTCCGTAACGGTACCTACTGTTGAACGGGGATTCCTGCTGGTAGTTTTCTGATCTATGGATATGGCAGGAGATAGCCCGTCAATATAATCAATGTCGGGCTTTTCCATCTGCCCAAGAAACTGCCTCGCATAAGCAGATAAGGACTCAACATAACGTCTCTGTCCCTCAGCATATATTGTATCAAATGCCAGGGATGACTTGCCCGAACCGCTTATACCAGTTATAACAACAAACTTGTCCCTGGGGATAACAACATCTATATTCTTTAAATTATGTTCTCTTGCACCCTTTATAAAAATACTATCCCTTATCATATACTCACCTCATCATACGCAGCAAAATAAAAACAAATATATTATATCAGATGTATCGTGATTTGCAAACATCAGTTCGATTATTCACTGCATGATTATTTCTTTATACTTCCGAAAAAACTTTTTATAGCCTGATACACTTCATCGGTAAAAATTTCGTCCTTGTTGCCCGCATAAAAGGCAATAGGTGTTTCCTTATCGAGAGCTGAAAAGGCCTTAACATATTCGGAATATCTATTCTTATACCCATTATAAGTATAGCCTGACATTGTATTATAACGAGAATCTATTTCCATTTCAGCACCTATTAATGTTTTAGAAGTCTTTATTCCTCCAACAATATCGTTATTAATATCCAAAACCATATTGCTTTTTGACGAATTCTGGACAAGGGATATATTATTTTTATGATCGGCTTTAAAATAGTATGAAGGCTGAACAATTACATAATCGAATATGTTTGTTCTGTTTGCAATATATCCTATCCTAACAGCCTGATCTTTATTATAATAATAATCCTTTTTTAATGAAGAACCGTAATAAGGTATCCATATGAATTCCTTATTGAAAACCTGATGAATTTCATTGGAAAAACTTATCATAGTCTTAACAATAGGATTGCCAAAATCAATGGTCTTATTGGGGTTAAACCATGTGTAATAGTAAGGTACACCCTCCGTTGAAAAATAATAACCTCTTATGTTATTCTTCCAATAATCGGGATTTACTTCATCAAATCGCTCCTTTAATTTCCTAATAAGTATTTCTTTAACCGGTTCAATAAACTCCTCGCTAAGTGCATGGAATTCTGTTCCCGGAATAGCTATTGTTATTTTAACTTCAGGATCGACTCTTATAAGCTTCAAAGCCAGGTCAAATACATCATTGGCGAAAAAATTCAGGGATCTGTTCCTGTTTAATTTATTATAAAGATTTTTATAGTCTTGCTTAATAGAATCCAATAACCCTGTAGAGTCAACTTTATCTTTTGTCAATGCATCAATTTTTTCCGGAGTAACAATATCCACCAATTCTCCGTTAGAATCCAAATATGTATTGTATTGTGCTCCGTTATCAAGTATAATAAACTCCTTCGTATTAATGGGATCATCTATAAGCATCTTTTTTATATCTGGAGTTGTAAAGTGGGGTAAGTCCAGTCCAACGTACAGCAGTAGGGCTTTAGGTGCACTTTTTGATGTCTGGCTAATAGGAGCAGCTTCCTTTACAACTGATGAATCATCTACAATTTCTTTGTTTCCTGATTCTGAATTATTGGGCTTTAAGGGAGATTTCTCCGATTTTATATAAATCTCAAAAGTATCGGATGAAAAGGCATAATTATGTCCATAAACTTTCAAGTAATAAGTGCCCGGATATAATCTTTTTTCTCTGATAGACTCCGAACCGTCCTTATTTGTTGAGCTCCCTACTTCCAATCCATACCAGTTATACAGCTTAATATCCAAATCCGTACCTTTAGGCGGTATCATTGAAATATCAACATCGGATACATTCTCAAGTGTGAATTTATAATATCTGCTCTCATTCATGGCACTCACTCTTGCCCTGAATGATGTATTTTTATTTACCTCCAAAGCATTGGCCATTGTTGTATTCACATTATTAGCCTCGGAAATTCCTGCATAAGGCTTATCAGGAATATTGGAGTCATTGATTTTTATTGACAGATTATAGGGGCTGTCGGAATATGTCTTCTTAAAGCTATAAACCTTAATGGAATACGTTCCGGCCGAAAGCGAATTCTTATATATAGTATCGGTTTCTCCCATTGGCTGCTTGGAGCCGGCAATCTCCTTATAGTTCTCGTTATAAAGCTTAATGTCATAATCCAATCCTTTTGGGGATGTCAGTGATATAACGATTTCTGCAGTTCCTCTAACATAAAATTTATAATAATCAACATCGCTTTTAGTGGATATTGTAGATATCACTTCAGAGTTATTATAAACTTCATAAGCAGTATCGGGTGAATCGTTAGGCTCGTAGTCAAAAAGTGGCTCTGCAGCAGATGCCTGTGACCCCATGGCTATTACCGATATCATCAGCAATAGAATCAAAACAACCTTTTTCATTTCTTAACCTCCTCATTTGTGCATGTCCAATATACTAAATAATTGCAATTACATTTAGTTTTTCATTATATGGATGCCATTCAACGATTCTGGAAAGAGATTCACTTATAAACCTGACAGGCACTAAAGTTCTGCCGTTAATTATTTTTGCAGGCACATCCAGATTTATTTCACTGCCGTTTTTTAAAGCAGTTTTTGAGTCAAGTACCAATTCTACAGTATTGTTATATTGCTTAATTTTGATCAATTTCTCCTCCGGAATCCAATCAACCGTAGCTCCCAGATTTTCTGCTATGGCACGCAGCGGTACAAGCACCCTCCCGTCAATAATTGCAGGCTCAACATACTCATACTTCGAAAACTCAATCAACTGCCCGTCAACAAATATTTTAATTCCGGTAATATTGCTCTTTTCAAAAAGAGGACATATTTTGTCATAATTTTCGCTGACGGCAGGCTCCATAAAAATTGTCATTAATGCATTGTCCAGAGTATCCATACCGTCTCCAATTATATTGATATTACTGGTAACAATTGAACTGTCAATAGGGTTGTCCTCATCCTGAAACTCTTTTAAAAGCTGTGTAATGTCTGTATTTGGGTCTGCACCAACTATATTTGAAAGCATAGTAACCGCTATAAAAATCATTCCGATATATCTAAAAATCTTTTTCATTTACTTCAAACTCCTTACAAATAAATATTGTGTTTTATAAATATTGTGTTTTACATAATTAATGTATTAAAGGCTCCTTAATATTATACTGTTAATAACAATTGTTCAATTTTATCCTTAAGACTTAATATTGATTCCACTGCAATAACTCCTGTTAAAAACAGGTAATATCGATCTTT
>DAOOVO010000135.1:0-8831 GCA_035370245.1 Pseudobacteroides sp. | reverse complement strand
AAGCCTATTTCAAGACTTTTAAGAATTTTTTTGCTATTCAACTGTCAAACTTCCGTGTTGCTCTGATAAATAGAGCTTTGGGAATAAAACCTATAAACGATTCAATACGTGGATTTGCAGATGTAGACAAGAATCATTGGGCATATGGAGATATAATGGCTGCTTCTATATTTTTTTAAACTTGATGCTACAGCTATTGAAATTTATAATATAGGTGATGTATCTAGAAAATAATGGAGCATATAATTATATTAATGTAAGAAACAAGAAAGGGAGAATTTTTTTGAAAAATATAAAAAACATTATTATTTCAGTGATAATAACAGGTATTCTTTCATGGATTTTAAACTATTTTTGTTTACCTGCATGGAATATTGAGTCTATCGGAATGTGGATATTTGTAATTATAACTTTAATAATTTTCGCCACAGCATTATGTACTCTTAATTATAATAGTAACGAGTTACCTAAACCAATAATTTTGATTTTCGGAGTCGTCGGTTTACTTATCATATTTTTAATTGGGGCAGGATTTTTCAGCAGTAGATTGGTTAATTCAAAAGATTATGCATCCTTGCTGGAATCCCATATTAAAGAAGGTGATATAAAGGATTACAATGCTACAATTGATAATGTACCGCTGCTTGATAAAGATAGTGCCATGTTATTAGCCAATAGAAAGTTGGGTACTTTGATAGACGTTGTATCACAGTTTGAAATAGAAGGCAGCGAACAGATAACGGTTAAAGGTAAACCTGTAAGAGTATCTGTTTTAGCCTATTCCGGTTTTTTCAAATGGATAAATAATAAGTCTTCCGGTACACCCGGCTATATTATGGTAGATATGACAACACAGGATGCGGAGTTGGTACGAGTAGACAATGGCATAAAGTATTCGCCGAGCGAGTATTTTGGAAGGGACTTAAAAAGATATTTAAGAAATAAATTCCCTACTTTAATGTTCGAACGTCCAACATTAGAGCTTGACGAAAACGGGCATCCTTATTGGATAGCACCAATCATTGATCACACAATAGGCTTGTTTGGCGGTAAGGACATCTCAGGAGCAGTAACAGTAGATGCAGTAACTGGAGATGTGGGAAAATACAATATCGGTGAAATCCCCGAGTGGTTGGACAATGTATTCGGCTCCGATTTGATTATGAAGCAATATGATTATTACGGTAAATTCCAAAATGGATACTGGAATTCCATAATTGGTCAAAGAGGCGTAAAAGTAACGACAGAGGGCTATAATTATATTCCTCAAGGTAATGACAATTATATCTATACAGGTGTTACATCCGCCGGTAAAGACGAATCCAATATTGGATTTATTGTAGCAAATAAAAGAACAAAAGAAGTTATTTATTACCCTCAATCCGGTGCAGAAGAATATTCTGCAATGAGCAGTGCCGAAGGTATGGTACAGGATCTAGGATATATATCAACCTTCCCATTGCTTCTTAAAATAGAAGGCCAGCCCACATATTTTGTGGCACTAAAGGATGCAGCCGGGCTTGTAAAAATGTATGCTATGATAAATGTGGAGAAGTACCATATAGTTGCTATCGGAGACACTATAAAGAGCTGCCGGAGCAAGTATAGAGATCTGTTAGTGAGCAATGGTGCAGAGGTGTCTGAGTCAAAGAAAGACTTTGTAGAGGGTAAAATAGAGAACATAAAAGAGGCTATTAAACAGGGTACTACATATTATTATATAAAGCTTGAAAACAATGAAAAGTACTATTCTTTGAGTATTCTTGACAATGAAGAAATAATCCTTTTGCAGGTTGGAGATAATGTGAAATTAATTAGTGAGATTAGTGAAGATAAAAACATATTGTCAGCAAATTTAGCAAAATAAGCTGAAAGCAAACAAGAACAAAAGTAGCTATCCGTTTTTGGATGGCTATTATTTTTTTTGAAAATTATTTGAACTATTTTGCTACTCAATCGTCACATTAACAAATAAACAAAAGGAGTGGTTTTAATGGGCGATATGAGCACTTTGGAAATTATAAAATTATTAATGCCTTTGATTATAATTCAGGAATCATTGTTTGTATACTGCCTGGTCAATATTTTAAGAAAAGGTACAAGGAATTTGAATAAAGGTATTTGGATATTGATTACAATAACCGGTACTGTTGGCATAATTGCATATCTGCTGGTTGGAAAGAAGAGGTGGGATGATGATTAAAATTGAGAATCTTCACAAAAGCTATAAGGGACATAAGGTCCTTAAAGGACTGAACATAGAGGTGCAGACAGGAGAAGTATACGGATTTATAGGTCATAACGGTGTCGGAAAATCCACAACAATGAACATTCTTGCCGGGCTTATTGAATTTCAAACAGGCAGATGCATTATCAACGGAAGGGATATCTCATACAGAGGACCTAAGAATAAAGACGTTGGCTATTTGCCTGAAGATCCTAAATTTTATCCCTATATGAGCGGATGGGAGTATTTGGAATTTATTGGTCGAATAGGCGGGGAAAGCGGTAATGTGATTAAACAAAAGGCAATGAGGCTTCTTGAAGTGGTAAAGCTTGAAAAATCGGCAAAAAGACCTATAGGCGGATATTCGAGAGGAATGAAGCAGAGGCTTGGACTTGCTGTTGCAATGTATCATGATCCATCTTTATATCTTTTGGATGAACCATCCTCTGCACTTGACCCCGAAGGCAGGCTGGATATGCTAAATATTATTGAGGATTTAAAGGGTCAGGGTAAAACTGTTTTTTTATCCACTCATATTTTAAATGATATCGAGAGGGTTTGCGACAGGGTTGGAATCATACATGACGGTAAGATTGTTGTTGAAGATAAGCTTGATTCTCTCATAGGCAAATTTGTACAGCCGGTATATGACATCGAATTTATGAAGACGCCGGATAAAGATATAACCGAAAGACTTTTGAACCTGGATTATGTGGAAAATGTTTATTTACAGGACAATAAGGCAAGCATAACGATAAAAAGCGTTGAAAAGGATTCACAGAAGCTCCTTAGGGAAATAGCAGAATCCGATGTGTATATTGCTTCGATTAATTTAAGAAGGAACAGCCTTGAAGAAATATTTTTGAAGGTGGTGAAATGAAGTGAAAAGTTTGAATGCTTTTTTTAGAAAAGAGCTGATTGAAGGGATAAGGACTCATAAGTTTGTAATTATCATTGCAGCAATAATGTTTTTTGCAGTAGCGGATCCTGCCATGTTAAAACTTTTGCCTCAAATATTAAAAAGTCAGATGGAAATGATTGATATCAGCAAGATGAAATTTGATCAATATGCTGCCATGGCAAATTACACAAAGGATCTTTTTCAAATAAGCACCTTCGTTATAATTCTGGCTTTATCGGGGCTAATAGCAGGAGAGAAGAGCAATAAGACATTGACTATACCTGTTTCAATGGGCTGTGATGTATATGGAATAGTTGGAGGGAAATTTCTATTATATGGAATATTCTTGAGTATTTCTTCTATGGTTGGTATGTTGACAGCATATTACTATTCGGGCATAATATTTGGAAACAGCTTTGATATTATTCCGGCTTTAAAGGCCGGTGTGCTTTTCGGGTTGTATTTCCTGTTTGTTTTAAGTATTGTGAATTTTTACAGCAGTTTCTTTAGTAAGGCATTTATGGCGGGGATTATGTCGCTTGTTACAATTTACTTAATGCGTGCAGTTGAAGGATTCGTTAATTTTAAAATGTTTTTCCCGACATATATATTAGGAGATGCCAGTGCGTTTGAATCAGGTCTCCAATCTGACACAATTGTTTCCATAACAGTTGCCCTTTTGGCCATTGTGGCACTAAATCTGTTTGCGGTATTGAAGTTAAAGAGGACTGAACTTAGTAATGGCTGAGAAAGTGTATAGAAAGGGGTAATATTATTTGCTTGAGGCTGAACTGCTTGGATTGGCTAAATCAGGTGACAAAAACGCTCTCAAAAAACTTCTCGAAGCCAATTACAAGGTGGTTTACGGTTACCTTTTAAAGCTGACCATGAACGAGGATTTTACAAGGGATTTGACCCAGGAGACCATGACCAGAGCTATTGTCAATATAAATAAGTTTAAGGGCGAGTCTAAAATTTCTACCTGGCTTATTTCCATTGCATCAAACCTTTTTAAGGATGCTGTAAAGAAAAAGGGGCAAAACCATGATGATATAGATGAAATAGTGGACCTTGAGGCAGAAGAGGATGTTGAGGAAGCCGTTCTTACAAGGGAAAGGCTTGCGAGTTTAAAGAAAGCATTGGCATCGATTCCGACAGAAATGAGGCAGGCATTTATACTAAAGCATTATTACAATTACAGCTATGAAGAGATAGCTGGGATATTGAACTGCCCCATAGGGACTGTGAGATCAAGGATTCACTACTCTATAAAAAAGCTAAAATCGGTTTTGGACGGAGGTATTTCTGATGAGTAAGTGTTGTGAAGAATATGAAGATATTCTTATAGATATATATTATGGAGAAGCGGTAATGAGTGCCGAAATAAAGAGCCATCTTGAAAGCTGCAACAATTGCCGTGAGTTCTTTAATGAAATGGAGGAGCTTGGGGACCAGTTGGCACTTCTTGATGCCGATATTCCAATAGATTATTCGCTTGTCGAGAGTGCTTTCGCTTCTATAGAGCAAAAAGAAGAGAAAAAGAGAAATATAATCGACATGATAATTTTTATGTTAATGGCCATTGGGATATTCTTTGTTATATTTGTTCTTGCATATAAAGGATATGGCAAATATCTGCTTTATGCACAGATAGCCATCTTCTTTTTAGCCCCCTTTAGCTTGATTGCATTTTTTAAGGAAAGACGTTTAAAGGAGGGTATGTAAAGTGAATGATTCATTTTCCTATTGGCTTTTGATTCCTTTGTTCATTGCACTTTTTATTCAGGGAGCCTGGATTTTTAATGACGCTTCCAAAAGAGGCCACAATAAATGGTTATGGGGATTTTTCGGATTGTTGAATATACCCTCGAATCTTATTGTATACCTCATTGTTACACGAGCTATACCAAAGGCAAGCCCATGTGAGCACTGCGGGAAAAAGGTTAGAAATGATTATAAGTATTGTCCTCATTGCAGTGCCTCCAACAGCAATTTTGGCAAAAGCAATTAGAGTTTTTGACTTTTTATACTATTGCGATTATAATTAATAAAGGGCTTGGCAAACATGAGATTAATTGATTTTAATCAATTATATTTATAATGGAGTAGTTAATGTTGAAAATTTTTAACAAGGGATTGCTGGAAGAAATAAAAAGAATTGCAAGTTTTTCCATTATTGGTGTGCTCAATTCGCTTATCACATGGGCCGTAGATGAAATATTAAACGGCCTTTTTAGTGTTAATGGAAATATTTCTTATTCACTTGGCTATTTTGCGGGTATGGTGAATTCATACATACTTAACAGCATATTCACATTCAACAGCAAATCGGATTTTAAAAGAGCTAAAGACAAGATGTTGAAATTTTTTGTCATTAATATACTCTCATATTTAACGTCATTAGGAGCTAAGAACCTCGGTGCAATAATATTCTCCACAGAAAATATGAATTGGATAAACAGTCTGTACGGTATTGTTACAGCACAGGTGGTGAATTATCTGGGTTATAAGCTGTGGGTTTATAGAGATAAAGTTAAAAATAAAAATTTATAATATATAATTTTAATTATAAATGAGTGTATTGCTGCATACCTTCTCCTAATATGGAGGTATGCATATAATATGCAGTAATTTAAAGGAAGGCAGGTTTACAAACAAAATGATACATGCAAGCGGCATATCTCTGAGGTATGGAGGGCGTGCCTTATTTGAAAACGTTGACATTAAATTTACAGCTGGTAATTGCTATGGGCTTATCGGTGCTAATGGCTCGGGCAAATCGACTTTCTTAAAAATACTTTCGGGAGAAATTGAGCCCAATAAAGGTGAGGTTATAATAACCCCCGGCGAGAGGCTGGCTGTTTTAAAACAGAACCATTACGAGTTTGATGAGTATGATGTTTTAAAAACAGTAATAATGGGACACAAGAGATTGTGTGAAATTATGGATGAAAAAGAAGCTCTGTATTCAAAATCGGAGTTTTCGGAAGAGGACGGTATCAGAATATCTGAACTTGAGGCCGAGTTTGCAGAGCTTAACGGATGGGAGGCAGAGTCGGAGGCGGCTACTTTATTGAATGGCCTTGGAATTGGAGAAGAATTTCATTATAAAAAAATGAAGGATATTGATGGAAACCAAAAGGTCAGGGTTCTTTTAGCACAGGCACTTTTTGGGAATCCTGATATTCTGCTTCTTGACGAGCCTACAAACCATTTAGATATTGAATCAATCACATGGCTTGAGAATTTTTTGTATAATTTTGAAAATACTGTCATTGTAGTATCCCATGACAGGCATTTTCTAAACAAGGTTTGTACTCATATTGCTGATATAGATTATGGCAAGATACAGTTGTATGTGGGAAACTATGACTTTTGGTATGAATCCAGCCAGCTTGCATTGCAGCAGGCAAGAGATGCAAATAAAAAGATAGAGGCCAAAATTAAGGAGTTACAGGAATTTATCCAACGATTTAGTGCAAATGCATCTAAGTCAAAACAGGCTACATCAAGAAAGAAACTTTTAGAAAAGCTTACACTCGAGGATATAAAGCCATCTTCACGTAAGTACCCCTTTGTGGATTTTAAGCCGGATAGGGAAGCAGGCAACGATCTTCTTATGGTATCGGGATTATGCAAAACTATTGATGGTGAAAAGTTATTGAACGATATCAGCTTTATTGTAAATAAAGGTGATAAAATAGCATTTGTCGGTCCTAATGGACTTGCAAAAACTACCCTGTTTAAAATATTGACTGATGAACTTAAAGCGGACAGCGGAGAATTTAAATGGGGAGTAACTACTTCTCAAGCATATTTTCCAAAGGATAACTCATCATATTTTGATGGTGTGGATCTTACTCTGGTTGATTGGTTAAGGCAGTTTTCCAAGGATCAGACCGAAACATTCCTTAGAGGATGGCTTGGAAGGATGCTTTTCTCGGGCGAAGAAGCATTGAAGAAGGCTTCTGTACTTTCGGGAGGAGAAAAGGTTCGCTGCATGCTTGCAAAAATGATGCTTTCGGGTGCTAATGTTCTGATATTGGATGAGCCTACCAACCATCTGGACTTAGAATCAATTACTGCACTTAACAATGGACTTATAAACTATAAAGGAACGGTTTTATTTGCATCCCATGACCATCAGTTTGTGCAGACTGTAGCCAACAGGATTATGGAAATTACTCCTAAGGGCCTCATTGACAGGCAAATGACTTATGATGAATACCTTGAAAGTGAAGAGATTGCAGCTCTTAGAAAGAGCATGTATGAATAAGGGGTAAATAACGTGGCAGTTTTTGAGTAATCATAGATTCTGTAGCAGCGTTTGGTGTCTCTATCTTTAAGTATAATAGAATTACATTTATCATAATTGGTTTTTGAGACCAAAATCATATTGTTAGCACTAAATTTAACATATAAAACCCTTTCATATAGAATAAAATAAATCAAATATAGAATTTTTGTACTGTATCCTTAAAGGATATATCCTTTAGCCTGGTTGTGGAGTTAGACATTGCATTCCTGCAGAGCGTTTTATCATCACAGAGCCAGGCCTCAGTTCAAATTTGTAAGATCAAGCTTCTGAAATAATTTGTGTAATACTTGAAATCTTTACAGATTTCAGCCTTATCAGAATAGCTTGATATGCGAGAAAAAGATTTTTTGAATCAAGTCCACCTAAAATTGAAAGTGGACTTGTACAATCGTCCCTATAGCCATTATAGAGGTTATACGCAAGATGAATCAAAGCTTTAGAAGAGGAACAAAAGTCTACTTTACCAGATGTAATGCAATCACTTAAAATGGCATTTTCATAGAAGTCATAGATATCGTACTTCTTTTTGTATAAATCTTCACTACTGGAAGCAATGTAAAATAGCGATTGCCTTTCCAAGTCATATATATTAACCTGGGCTTTTTTAATGAGTTCCAAGTACCTGTTTTTATGGTCATTGTCAGTAAAAATATTATTCATAAAATTATTCTCCTATCCTAAAACAAGACTGTTAGTTGCAGCAAGAATAAGTTCCGAGTCAATGTTTTGTTTTTTCAGTTGTGCACCAAGTATGAGTGCATTTGTCATAACAGAATTGATGATACGTGGTGTTCACTGTCAATAGCCTGCAATTGCATGAATGGCTGATTCATCAATTATGGACCGGGATCCTCCAGCAGCTTCAATGCGGGAATAAATGTATTCTGCTGTCTTATCAGTTGATAGACCTGTATAATTGTAATGAACGACAATACGTTGTTTTAATGCTTCATGAATTGGCTTTTCCAAAATACTATTCATGTGAGGAAGACCAACCATAACAAGGGCAAAGCAATCCATAGAATCATAATCCTGGTTCATAATAAGTTTGAAATCTCGGAGTATTTCAGTGTTAAGATATTGACATTCATCAGCAGCTATAATAATTGTTTTATGCTTATCCTTAATCAAATAACGGACTCTATCCTGAATTGATTTGAACATGTCTGTTTTTCGACCAGACAGGAAGTACTGCATGAGTATGTCCGCAAGATGAACATTGGTATCTTGTAACGGTAATTTGACAGGATATAACACACCCATTTTCATAAGATACAAGATATCTATTGTAATCGGAATGCCTTTTCAAGTATTGTAAATGTCAATAAAAATTTTATATTAGATTCTACCTTGCCTTTATCTGTAGGAGTATATACACGGCAAGG
>DAOOVO010000134.1:0-8922 GCA_035370245.1 Pseudobacteroides sp. | reverse complement strand
TAATATGGCGATATTTCATGAGTTATTGGAATAATCGCAGGATCTGTTCGGCGAATGGTGGGCTTCCGCCGATGGTAAAGAGAAAGAAGTTCTATGAGGGACAATATACTAAGACAGCGTAACAAGGGGAGCAAGGCACTGCACTGGGATATAATGGGATTTCGCTATGTTCCACCCCATTATATCCCAGTGCAAAAACCATAAATAGTTCGAGAAAAATGTGTCAAGTAATATTGACAATATCAGGATAACCAAACACCATCTGCTTCTTCAAAAAGAACAGGTACCTCTTTAGTGCCATTTAACTGGTGATTTTTATAAGCCTTAATTTCTTCATATTCAGCTTTCTTTTGCCTTTGCCCCGCAGTTTGAATTACATCCCAGACCCCCTGATGGCTTATTGTTTGGTTTGTTAACTCCGAAATAGTTTGAGCCACCTGACGGTAAGATTTTTGGCAGCTAAGTCCTAATATTTTTTCTGCTAAATTAGGAGATATCAACCCTATTGTTTCAAAACCAAGGGATTGGTCAAGTAAATACATATGCTGAACTTGACCATTTTCATCTGTTTTTCTATAAACATTTCTTTTTACAGCAACTTCACCCATTAAAGTTTTTAAAGTAGTTATTTTTTTACCTCCATGCCGTAATTCCTTTTTGTTTCTATCCTCGGCAAGCTGTTTGTCTGTTTGCTCAAGAAACTCTTGTAGAAAGCCTTTGGCTATTTTACAACCCATTTCAAAGAAAAATCTTTCTAAATCCTTGAATGTTATTTCTTTTTGATTTAAAATATTCATATCACGTCACCTCATTTGATGGTATTTTCAACTAATCAATATACAGGAAAGACGTGATTATGGGAAGGGGTTTTTTAACTTCTTCCCATATTTTTTTGAAAAATTGCATACTTTAATTTTACTCTAAGAAAATAAAGCCCTATAAGGCTTTCAGCAATTTTTTAATTATCTAAGTGTCAAAGAACCGGAAGAAATACAAAGAAGATTTCAAAATACTATTTGCAATGCAAAAAAGGGGTAAGGCAGATTTATTGATGATAATAGTTAGTTAAATTTTATTGTACATATTGACAAAACTTGATTTGACACATACAATATATCACATCAAGTATTTTCGATGTGAGGTGAAAATAATGGAAGCTACATATGAAGAGCAGGCAAAGGTGTTTAAAGCCTTCTGTGATGAAAAACGCTTACGGATACTTGAATTACTTCGAAGCGGTGAAAAATGCGCATGCATTTTGGTAGAGCAGTTAGATATGGCACAGTCCACATTATCATACCATATGAAGATATTATGCGAATCTGGCGTTGTTGATAGCAGGCAGGACGGAAAATGGACACATTATAAGATTAGTGAAAAAGGGAGCGGTTTTGCGTTAGAACTTCTTAAAACAATAACAATGCAAAACACTACTATTGAAACAAATGACTGTTGTTAGATTAACGCCATCAGGAAGATGGCTTTTTATAACAAGAACATATCGAAAAATCTTGATGTGTCTAGATAAAAGTGAGGTGTACGGCTAATGCAAGTAATAAGAGGTGTCTGGGATTTTATACAAATGCAAATTCTGGGTATGAAATGGCTTAATGATTTAATTGGTAGTGGTTTAACAGCTTTAGGATTAGATACATCTAATCGTTGGATTGGAAGTATTCAATTTTTTGTCTATGATGTAATAAAGATTACCCTGTTGTTATGTTTTCTGATTTATATTATTAGCTACATTCAGAGTTATTTTCCGCCGGAACGTAGTAAAAAGATACTAGGGCGTTTTCATGGTATTGGAGCGAATGTGGCAGCTGCTCTGCTGGGAACGGTGACACCATTTTGTTCCTGTTCATCAATACCGCTTTTTATAGGTTTTACATCTGCAGGTCTACCTTTGGGGGTAACCTTTTCATTCCTTATTTCTTCTCCTATGGTGGATCTTGGTTCTCTTGTTTTATTAATGAGTATTTTTGGTGAAAAAGTCGCTGTTATCTATGTTGTGGTAGGACTTATCATAGCTGTCATTGGCGGTACGCTTATTGAAAAGCTTCACATGGAGAAGCATGTTGAAAGCTTTATTCTTACTGCTGGTAGCATAGATATAGAATCCCCCGACTTAACAAGAAAAGACCGGCTTGTTTATGCCAAAGAGCAAATGCTCTCAACCTTTAAAAAGGTATTACCGTATATCTTAATAGGAGTTGGTATCGGCGCGATTATTCATAACTGGATTCCTGAAGGATGGGTGTCAACTGTACTTGGAAGCAATAATCCCTTTGGAGTAATATTAGCGACATTAATCGGTGTTCCGATGTATGCTGATATTTTCGGTACTATTCCCATTGCAGAAGCATTATTTGCTAAAGGTGCACAACTTGGAGTTATACTTTCATTTATGATGGCTGTAACCACACTTTCATTGCCTTCTATAATTATGTTGCGTAAAGCAGTTAAACCAAAGCTTCTGGCGCTTTTTGTTGCAATTTGTACAATCGGAATTATAATTGTCGGTTATTTATTTAATGCTTTTCAGGCGTTGATAGTTTAGGAGGAAATAAAGTATGGCAAAGAATATGAAGGAGAGATTTACTATGGCATTGTTTAGTAAGAAAAATAAAAAAGAGGAAACTACATCTTATTGCTGCGGAGGAAATTGTGATCCGAAAAGCATGGCAAAAGCAGAAACCGCTAAATCCGAAAGTGCAGGAGTAAAGGTATTGGGAAGCGGATGTGCCAAGTGTAATCAACTTAAAGAGGCAACAAAAGCAGCTTTGGAACAACTTGGAATGGACACTGCCATTGATCATGTAACTGACTTTTCACAGATTGCAGCGTATGGAGTGATGACTACCCCTGCTCTTGTCATTGATGGAAAGGTTGTATCCTATGGCAAAGTGCTTAAAACTGATGAGGTCGTAAAAATCCTAAAGGACTTTTTGTCACATGGATAACTAACTGGTTGATAAAATCCTTTACCATGTTCGGTATTGTATGGCTGTTTTTCTATGAGATATTTAAAGCGTTTATCCCAGCTGAACTGACAAAGGATTATCTTGCAGGAGCAATTCTTCTTGAAGCTGCTCCGTGTACAGAGATGGTATTTGTATTAAGCCATTTGACAAAAGGAAATGCAGCTTATACTGTGGTGCAAGTGACAACAAATGATCTTGTATCCATTACACATTGTAGGTGTGCTTGTTAAAGTACCAGTTATGTTGATTCTGGTTAAGATAGCAAATAAAACTATTCGCTGGTTTCCAGTGAAAAACTGAAAAGGAGGTATGGACAATGAGCAATAAACCTAAGGTCGCCTTTATATGTGTCCATAATTCATGCCGAAGCCAAATAGCTGAGGCACTTGGTAAACATTATGGGTCTGACGTATTTGATAGCTACTCTGCTGGCACAGAAACAAAACCCCAAATCAATCAAGATGCTGTTCGCCTAATGAAAGAACTTTATGATATAGATATGGAGAAAACTCAACATTCAAAGTTGCTTGATGAAATCCCTCCAGTAGATATCGTTGTTACTATGGGGTGCAATGTGGAATGCCCTTACCTTCCATGCAAACATAGAGAAGATTGGGGACTAGATGATCCCACAGGTAAGAGTGATGAGGAATTTAAAAATGTAATTTCAATAATAGAAGCAAAAATAAAAGAATTAAGAGGTAAATTAAAATAAAAATAACGCCAATTACAAATCTATTAGTTGGCGTTATAATGTTATTGTTGATATGTTTTCACGGATGCCCTTAAAACTCTAAAACAGAGGGCAGCTAAAGAACTTGGTTATTCAACAATGGTAATGCTTATTATTAGACATGTATAGGGATATAATGCGATAATGGCATATATAGAAAATCATATATATAATGATAATAAAAACAGTAATAAAACAAAAGTTATACCAATTCGGAGGAGGATTTGATATGAGTGTATGCACGTTTATAGCAGCAAATTGCCCTATGGATGAGGTAAGACTGTCAAAAAAATATCCGTTATAGGAAAGGACCAGATAAGAAAAACCTTTATCCGAATGAAAATATAAAGACGGTTTGCTATATAAGTAATCTACCTAAAAATCCAATGTTGAGATTTGCAAATATACCTAGCCTACTATATGGTGCACAGATTGTCGGATGGATAAATGCATCATCTGATAATATTGATGATGAAAGGAGGTTGTTTGATGGATTGTTTAAGAAGTATGAATAATGCATTGGAGTATATTGAAGAGCACTTAACAGAGGAAATTGATTATAGTGAAGTATCTAAAATCGCATATTGTTCAGAGTATCATTTCAAGCGGATGTTTTCTTTTTTAGCAGGCATAAGTTTATCAGAATATATTCGGAGAAGGAGACTAACGTTGGCTGCACTTGATTTGAAAGATAGGGATTTGAGAATAATTGATGTAGCCGTCAAATATGGCTATAATTCGGCGGATTCATTTTCCCGTGCTTTTCATTCCCTGCATGGCATTCTTCCTTCTGAGGCAAGGAGTGAGAATACACAATTAAAAGCCTATCCTAGAATGACCTTTCAATTATCAATTAAAGGAGGATGTGAAATGAACTATCGTATTGTTGAGAAAGGACCTTTTAAGTTAGTAGGATTTAAGAAGAGAGTTCCAATTATTTTTAATGGTGTCAATCCGGAGATTGCAAAAATGACTGAACTTTTAACCATGGATGTTATTAAACAATTAAAAGCAATTTCAAATGTAGAACCTACAGGCATTATTAGTGCTTCCACTAATTTTTCAGAAGGTAGAATGGAAGAGAAAGGAGAATTAGATCATTACATCGGGGTAGCAACAACAAGTAATGAAACTGCAGATTTTGATGTATTACAAATTGATGCTAGTACCTGGGCTGTATTTGAATCGATTGGACCATATCCGGAAACACTTCAAAATGTGTGGGGTAGGATATACTCAGAGTGGTTTCCATCTTCAGGATACGAGGCGGTTGAAGGACCTGAAATTTTATGGAATGAGAGTCCAAACACTGGAAATCCAAAGTATCGAAGCGAAATCTGGATTCCAGTAAAGAAAAAAGACTATTAACTACATTTATGTTTATTATTAAGGGGACTCCTAGTAAGAGTGCCCTTTTCGTAAGTTGACAAAATTACTGTAGCAAAAAAGAAGGTATAATGTTAAAATTAAATTAATTATCTACCTGCCAAACCTCCAAAACGGGAAAAGCAGGTGGGCAAAGAGGAATTTGAAAAGTTTAGCAATTTGAATTATAGAGTATTTATATTTGGTGAGGTGTATTAAATGAATGAAAATTCAGTAGCGTACTGCGGATTGATATGTAGCTTTTGCTCCACAGATGGAAGATGCAGTTGTAAAACCGATAACCATTGCGGAAAAAGATTATCCTCAGAGGGGTGTTATCAGTATAATTGCTGCACATCAAAAGGAATCAACGGATGCTGGGAATGTGCTGATTCACCTTGTGGCAAGGATATGCTTGCCGTAGATAAAATTAAAATGAGAGCATTTGTTCAATGCATTAAAGAAGAAGGCATTCATAAGTTCATTGAGTACTTAGAACAAAACGAAAAAGATGGAATTGTGTATCATAGAACAGGCGTTATCGGTGACTATGATTTGTCAAGTGAAAGCGATGTTTTAAACTTGCTTAGGCGAATAAAATGAACATAATAGGAGAATTCTAAACTTTAATATGTCAATGAATCTGCAATCACAGAGGTTTTGTCATGGCCGATAATAAAACAATTCACTTTATATCTCCATTGCCTTCAAAACGAGAAAAAGGTGTTGAAATCACTAATATCAGTGATTTAATGAAAGTTTTTTTATCTTTTCATATTTTTCTTTCAATGTGAGTTTTCTTTTTTAGATACTCTGTTGCATATTTCGGCCACATCCGGACACTGATTCCGGGAACATCCGGACAGCATAACGGAATTATCCGGAAAAATCATATCCACTACACTTATGGCATACGAAAACCATAAATCCCCGGCTTCTTTAGTAGATGGTCCTAAATTTACACAAAAAGCATCATCAATTTCAATTACCTGATCTATTGAAGTTTGAATTGAACCTAAGAATCTATTTAAAGTTTTTTCATCCCTGTAAACTTTACTTATTGAGCCTTGTGTCCCCGAGCTTTGACAAACCTTAACAACTTCATTCATATCGCAACTCAAAATATCACCTAGTTTGAACATCGTGCTTGGTATTAGAGGTATCCTGCAAAGATCATCTATTGAGTTTACATCACACGGTTCAATTCCCATCTTCTTACAATACATTCTATATCCTTGACAATGCTCATAGTGATACTCAAATGCTTCCTTTATAAGCTTTAACTGAACTTCACTTATTTTTTCCTCCGTCCATTTAAAACTCTCCTCCTCTTGGTATATCAAATCATCCAAAAAATCTATTTTCTGTATTGACTGAAATTTCATAAAATTGACCTCCCGTACATTTCCTTTAAGGCTATTAACTTTTATATAAGTCGTTAATATATTTTAACAGTTTTATTGCATCCTGTCTCTTTAAATCAAGTTCATTTTTATTATTATTTACAAATGCTCTCAGTAACTCAATCTTTGCTCTCTCTATTTTGTCTTCAAGATATTTAAATAAATTATCATAATTTAATTCAAAGAAATATATTTTCTGAGCGGATTCAATTATCTTATTCACTTCATCTAAAGATATTAAACCCGTTTCATGTGCCTTCGCTGCAAAATAACGAATATTTACCAAAGGCTCGCTCAAAGTCCTATAATCCTTAGGGTGAAATGTCAGAGCAACTTCTGCATCTGACTCAATGATACCGCGTTTATACATATCATATATTGCTCCAATTCCTTTCATACCATAAACGTCAAGTTCTGCTGCCCTTAAAGCTCCCATGCTTGAACTGCCCACAACATGAATCCCTTTTTTCAGAATACTTAGTATTTCCCGCGGACTAACCGATAAGTTGGAAAAGAAAACCCCATCAACAATACCTATAACTTGAGTACTTTCAGGTATTGAATCTAAATCCCCTCTTCTAATTGGAGCTCGAATATCTGCTTCGATATCTAATACCTTCTCTACCTCATCGTGTGACATACATGGTCCAATAAAGATTATTGGAGCAACTCTTTTGTCATACATTCTGCCACCTCAAAATCACTTTGTCCATTTTTCTATAAGTATTTTTTCTTCATCCTTGCCTATTCTTTTAAACAATACAGCCCCTTTACTCACTTTTCTTTCCGACAAACAAAATGATACAGGCCAACTAAAGGCTTCATCTATCCCAAGTTGTTCCTTTATTCCCCGTGCAAACTCCGGGAAAAACGGATATCCAATATTTGACACCCATCTCAAAGCCTCCAGTAAATAGGAAAAAATTTGTTCAAGCCTGCTTACCTGATCCGGTTGCTTGGCCAATTGCCAAGGCAACGTTTTATCCAAATATGAATTTAATAAATTACAGTAATTCATAATTGCATTCACTGCACCTGAAGGATTGTATTCTTCCATAAACTTTTTTACCGCATCGGCTGTAGTGAAAGCATTCTCTTTTATCTCAATATCAAATTCGTTAGTCGAGTCTTCATCTAAAGCAGGTACACAGCCATTTAAGTATTTTTGTACCATCATTATCGTTCGGTTAACGAGATTTCCTAAATTATTTGCCAGACCAATGTTTATACTTGATATAAGATTCTCATAATCTAAATCTCCGTCTTTTCCCAGCGTGAGTTCTTTTAATAAGAAATATCTTAAACCATCCACTGTAATATCCTTTGAAAGCATAACAGGATCAATTTTTGTTGCAGGGTCAGATTTAGAAATCTTTTTATTCGATATGGTCCACCATCCATGCACTATTATTGACTTCGGCAAAGCAACACCAGCTGACATAAGCATACAAGGCCAATAGATGGCATGAAACCTCAAAATATCCTTTCCAATTAGATGAACGGTATTGGACCAATATTTGTTAAACAATTCCGTGCCAATTCCACCTAAACTTGATATATAATTTGTCAATGCGTCAATCCAAACATACATAACATGTTTATCATTACCGGGTACGGGTATACCCCAACTAAAAGATGTCCTTGAAATTGACAAGTCTTGAAGTCTATTATGATGCAAAAACCCTAAAACTTCATTCCTGCGAACCTCGGGGTATATAAAACCAGGATTTTCTTCTATGTATTTTAAAAGCCTGTCATGGTATTTTGACAACCTGAAAAAATAGGTTTCTTCACTCATTGTCTCCACTTTTTTATTATGAATGGGACATAACATTCCTTCTAATAATTCACTCTCCGGATAATATTGTTCGCAATCAATACAATAAAGTCCCTCATACTTCCCAAGATAAATATCGCCGTTGGCCTCCATCCGACGCCACATGTCTTGGGCGATATTCATATGCCTTTCTTCTGTTGTACGAATAAAATCATCATACTCTATATTAAGCTCTTTCCATGAATTGATAAACTTCCGTGCCAATTCATCTACAAATTCTTTAGGTTCCTTTTCATTTTTTTTCGCTGCTCTTTCAATTTTAAGACCATGCTCGTCGGTACCTGTTGTTAATCTTGTTTCATAATTGACTAACTTAAAAAAACGGTTAAAACAATCCGCCAAAATAGTTGTATAAGCATGTCCAAGGTGTGGATTCCCGCTTGCATAATAAATTGGCGTAGTTATATAAATTGAATTCATCGTCCTAGCCTCCCCTTTCCTCTTTTTATAAAAATCTCATTATTTAAGCTTATTATTATAACCTATTATAAATCTTATTCATATAATGAATCAAGAATAATTATATTTGGAATCACGGTAAAAGCATGAACCCATCTCCTGCCAATACTCTCACAAGAGAGTTTTTTAAAATGCCATTTC
>DAOOVO010000133.1:0-9051 GCA_035370245.1 Pseudobacteroides sp. | reverse complement strand
TGTCCCCAATGCAATAATCCTCTATTCACAGTTGGAGAGGAATTTATCCGCACCGTTTAAATCAAATATCTTGCCATTTAAGTCATACTTATTCAGTCCATAATATCTTGACCTTCCACAGGCAAGCAGCAGCCTGTCGTTTCCAATAGGCTGAACGAAATGATAATTCCATTTTTGTTTGTCAATATTAACCTTATATACATTGTCCTTTTGAACTATTATTACTTTATAATTATGTATTGTAGTAGTTTGGATTTGCGGAAACATGCCATCTATTCTTTGAGGAATACTACTTACCGCCAGGATATAATATCCGTTATCAGGGCCTATTGATATATTTACTACTTTATAGTCGCCAATATATTCCTTCAAATCACAAACTATATTTGCTGGGTACTTAGCACTTTTTACAGTCATGGAACATCGCCCCAATCATTATCTCCATAGTTGCCTGATGCTCTAACGCCCTTATCTATTTCTTGTATTTCAATGGGAGAACCAACATCCATATTAAATGCATCGGCCAAGTCTTTTGCCTTAATTAATGCATTCTTGCATGCCATTTTCCTTGCATTCAAAATATCTGCATCACTTGCTTTAAAAAAGGGTTTTCTCTCATCAATCTGGACAACAATTCTCTTTGATATTTTATTTAGTTCCTCAACTTTCTCAAGTGCTTTATATGCTTTATACCTGTCTTTAATCCATGTATCAGGCTCTTCCGAGTATTGTGCTTCTCCTATTACCTCAATATAATTATCCTGCACAGTATATTACCTCCCTCATGACTGGCTATATTCAAATATACAGCGTGAGAAATCCAATTTCTCCAAATCATTTTTATCAATATAAACACAATGTGTTCCCTCACCCAGAAAATCTGAACCTATCTGCAATAACAATACTGAATTGTTCCGATTCAATTCATTTAACTTTTTAATTGTCTCATCTTCACTTGCCTGACAGTTTGTATACATACCATATATTTTTGTCATTTCAGTACCTGCAAAAGAGTCCCACATTTTCTCGCCATCTTCAGTTATATACCTTGATTCTATAGTTTCTATTTCCGGCTTAATACTTCCTATTAAGCAACCGGAGAAGTACCAATCTAAATGTTCTTTTACTACTCTTTTTAAATCATTGGTATCCTTAGGGCTATATAAGACAATACCGGTATCTCCATCATTTTTAACGAAAAAATATAAAAAACCTTTAGGCGGTAATAGATTTAGCTCATCATATTTTTTTAATTCGCTGCAGTTTAATTGTGCCATAAAATAATATTCTTCAGGGTAATTGATATCCTCAGGCAAATCAACGACAGGTCCCCCAATTCTAGATGCACCTAAAGGAATATTTATCTCTTTATAATTATCGTATTCTTTTCTGTCGTTCTCTCGCAATTTTTCAACAGTATATTCTGGAAAATACTTTTTCCAGAACTTTAAGCTTTCCTCATAATATTCTTGAGAAAACTGCTGGCAATATTTTTTACCATAAGGATAAAGTCTTATTATTTTATATTCGTTTTGTAGAGGTACTTCTTTTTCATTATTTGATTGATCCTCCATAGTAAATTCTCCTGTATTATTTGTTCTTTCTTCATTTTGTACACATCCAGAGCAAAGTAAAGATAATATAAAAATTATACAGAGAAACTCTTTCATAATAAAACCTCTTTTACATTGATACAATACTTTGAACAGCCTTCTATGCATAGAATCCTTTAGATTCAACTTCTTTATCAATCCACTTATATATGATGTTCATTTCTCTTTCATAATCATCGTTGATTTCAAAGAATTTAACATTATTCTTTATACAAAGTTCTTTAAGCTGTGAATGGAGTTTTATAAAGTTTTCTTGGCTCATATAACCATCATAAATTCTTTGTTCTATCTTATTCATATTTTCAATAATTCCCGAGATATAGTTCTTCTCAATATAATGCTTTGAAAACACTAAATAAAATGAAATAATTTGCTTTAAATAAGTAGGCTCAAAATCACAAATTTGCTCAGGTGGCAAATAACATCCCTCAATAATAATATGTTGTCCATTCTCAATATTGGTCATAATAATACCCTTTATAACAGGCCAAAGTTTGCTTGTAATTTCAATATCACTATCAGTTGCAGAAAAATCACAATATTTATTTCCCCGAATTAATCCCATTTTTATATGGTCTATCGACAAATACGGAATCTTGTATTTTTCAAGTAATTTTTGTGCCATTACTGTCTTTCCGGTACAACTAACGCCACCTATTAAAATAACCACTGTTGCCTCCTCACATTATTTAAGTTTTATAAATTACTTTATTACAGCTTTATTGGTCAACAGTAAATATGACATCTCTATTACTATTTGCAACATTTATGTAATATTCCTTTATGATTTCTAACCATTCCCAAGTATACTCAAAATCCTCTTCATTCAGCTCTCCCTGATAATCATCAGCAATTTTGTTATATAAGTCCATTAACGTTTCCTTACTTACTGATGATATTTCTTTTGCGATTTCCTTAACTAATGCATTACACTTAAATGATACATAGTAATCGGGTTCTGTATTTAAAATTTCTCCACCAAAAATTATTGAATTTAAAGGTGGCTTCCCACCAAACAATTCAAGTTTTCCATCGGCAAAGCACCTATGTATTGCGTCCCAAGCCTTATCAGCTTCACATAACCAATTTTCATCCCATTTTGCCTCAATATTTTCTTTGATATATTCCACCAATTCAGTATCATTATTGAATTTTTTCAATATCTTGGATTCAGATTGTTCAATTGCAAAAAACACTCCTAAACAAGACATATATTATCCACCCCTCATAAACTCTAATTTCAAACATTCAACTATTTATATTCAGCCAATCCTTTCAAACTCTTTTACCATACTACCAAAACTTGATGTATCAAGTTCAAATCCACCTATTATTGATGAATATAACATATCCGGACAATACATTATTTTTGAAAGTTTAAACTTAAGCCTAAAATGTCCCGCCGAATCATATGTCTCTATTGTCAGAAAAAAGTCCTCCGGACTCATACTTTCCAAAGTAGCAATTCCTTTTCAACAAACTCTATATTTATATATGATTTCTTATCTTCGGATTCGATTATCATATTTCCTCCATACCGCTCCAAATACATTTTCAATTTTAGGTAATCAGCAGAAACATTGTAATAAAACATGTTTAATTTAATCTGATATATCTATGTGTTCTGAAACCCTTGATTTTAAAATTTCAAACATCTTTAATGTATTTTGGCACCAAAAGGTATAAGCCCCAGTTTCGCAAGTTTAAAATGCTGAAGCCCAAATGGTATTCCTATAATTGTTATACATAGGATCAAGCCTGCTAAAAACCAGCCAATAGCCCCAATTATACCACCAAACAACAGCCAAATTATGTTACCTAAAAATCTTATAGTGTTATCCTCATTCTTTCATTTTTTCTATAAAATCTCCCAGGGTTACAGAAAAGGATCGTGGAAAGAAATAACTCTGAACATGATCCATTAATCCATTATAAGTGATACTATTATTCTTTATTTCTTCTAAATTATTGCTATTATTTATAATATAAGATACTGTCTTACTGTCTAGTTCGAAGGGGCCAAGTAATAAATTGTAAAAATCATTAATAAAGAATGATGTGATGAATAATATTAAAATAAGCAGGACAATATTTATAATAAGAAAATTCCTGTATCTCCGAATGTTTTTTTCTATAAAGTTTTCCACTTTCCATGCCCCCTATAGCTTCATTATTAGAATTATTATAGTTTATCAAAAGAAAATAGGATTGAAAAAAATTGAAAGTTTATACTTAAACCAAATATATACATGTCAATTGAATTGGTATCTGTTTAATAAGCCAGAAAGACCGGCCTTAAAAGCCAGTCTTTTTGATAATTAATATTGAGTAAGTCTATAAGCCGGGTTCTGTATTTGATGATCATCTATCTAGGCTATACATTTCTGCATAGCTCAAGCCACCTACCCGGGACTAGCGGGCCACCTTAACGTCCCTCTGCGGTGTTGCTCCGGATGGGGTTTACATAGACCGACAAGTCGCCATGTCGCTGGTAAGCTCTTACCTCACCTTTCCACCCTTACCTCATAAATGAGGCGGTATATCTCTGTTGCACTTTCCTTGAAGTCGCCTTCACCGGGAGTTACCCGGCACCCTGCCCTGTGGAGCCCGGACTTTCCTCGTGTAAGACCTTTCGGTACTTTACACGCGATCATCTGGCTTACTCATATTTAATTTTATATTTATTAATCATGTTTGTCAAAATATATATTTGTTTTTACATTTGTTTAAATAAACAATATATAATATAGTAATATCCCCGAAATTAAAAGTCAAGTAACATTTATTGTAATGTTTTTGCTTCATATGATTCATTGTTGTTTTTATCTATTTATTAAAGTAAACAATCAAGGAGGTTACGTGAATGTATCCCCCTTAATTGTTTACTTTATTTATCACATATCAATATCTGTTAGTACTCTGATGCATTACTTAATCTAAGACTTTTTGTCTACTAGCTAATTTTATGATTAACATAATCCTCTAGCACAATATAATCAATTATATCTAATGCTCTGTCATAGTAAACATCTGCAAGAATATTATAATATCCTGGTTGTGTTTTACACTTCTGAATTTCTTTTTCTAAAAGGGCTAAATCTTCCTTATCATATACCCCATTTTTATTAAGATCACCAATAAGTATATTTTTGTTTTCTAAAACAATTTTGTCACATAGCAAATTATAATCGTCCATATCAATTTTTCCGTCAAGTTTCACATCTGCAAGCACATTATAATATCCCAAGTGAGAATACTTTGCATAGCCCTGTATTTCATTCAACATATGGTTTTTATCTGCTTCGTTTATTACACCGTCTTTGTTTATATCTCCTATTCTTATATTGCATTGCGGCAAATTATAATTGTAAATCGACTTATCCACACCAAAGCTATATTTTGTGAAATTTTCATTGATGTTTAATTTGTATGGTGCATGTATTTTCTCATATTCACTTTTACTTTTCAAAAAGTATTGAGTACCTGCATAATCTCCTTTATCATCCCAAGTAGCATCAATTTGTAACCATACTCCATTGATCTGTACCAGATTCCATGCATGGCTGCCAAACTCAACACTATTACCTGAAACAGAACAGTTTGTTATTCCAACTTTATCCAACAACAATGACATTGCTAGTGCATATCCCTCACAAACTGTTTCATCTCCAAGGAACACTGAAGAAAGGCAATGATATTGTTCTTCACCAGTATTTCCATCCGTATAAGATACCTTTTTAGCTACATAATTGTACAATGCATAAAGTTTTTCATAATCATTCATACCTTTTTTGATATAGGTATCTACAGCATACTGAACTTCCTGTTCTACCAAAGATATTGAAAAGGGTTGGTCCTCAAAATAATGAAGATGCTTCTGGAAAATTGATTTAATCGATGGATTCCAATTAATAAATTCTTTTCTTGTTTTTATGTTGTTAATAGATGTCAATTTACATCCCTCAAAATTTTTACTTATGCTTTGTATTTTTGATGTCAAGTTAAGATTTTTCAAATTTTCTGCATTCATGAATGCATCCATAGCTATAGTCTTAACACTATCTGGAATAGTAAAACTAGATGATGGTTTTTTAGGTGGATACCAATAAAGTGTAGTCTTATCTTTACTGTAAAGAACGCCTTCCTCTGCTAAAAAGTACGCATTTTCAGGTGAAACAGTTATCGTCATTAGATTAGGAAAAAATTTCGGTTCTAATTTATCCTTATCGGTTCTACTCTTACCTGTATAGCTTGCTGGGATCTTTAATCCTACTACATTTTCAGCTTTTTCTATTGCATTTATATAACAGTATGTAAATGTATTCGGGAGCTCTAAAATCTTTGTTTCATTCTTTTGTGGGTATCTAATTAAAAATGTTTTTTCTTTGTTGTATAGAATACCGTTTATATCACAATATTTTTTATTCCCTGAACTTACATTAATTTTTTCTAATGCTGTCAATTTAGTAAATGAACCGGATTCAATATCTGTAATATTTGAGCCGATATTGATTTCAACTATTGTATCATTCCATCCTATTGCCCCCCAGCTAATTTTTGTTATGTTATAAGAAACACCATTTGCTGTGAGTTTTTCAGGTATTGTTATTTTAGTAGTCTTATTTTTATCTTGCTCTATATTATATTTTACAATTGTGCCATCTGTCGTAAAGTCCCATAATTTATTATCAGAAGTTAAGGTAGTCGATGCATATGCTGTATTCAGGCAAAACAAATTTATGCCTCCAACTGCTGCAACTAATACTAATGCAAAAGCAGCATATTTAAATTTTCTAATAATGCTTCCCATTTAAATTCATCCCCTTTTTATATAATTTAATTTATATTTTATGAATAGTACAATTTTCATTACTTTAAAATAAACACATTAGGACCGGTCAACATATGTTTAGACTTATTATAGTTTATTTAAAGAAATAACGATTGAAAAAAATTGAATATTTGATGAAAAAAATTGAAAAATGAATTTTCCAATCAGATTACTTTAATCTTAAATTCCTGTATATCATAGAAACCTTTTGCATTTTCCACCCTAATAGCTACTTCATGCTAACCTATATCATCAGAAGTAACAGGCCATTTAATTTCTCCCGTATACTTATCAATTGTCATTCCATTTGGACCTTTTACTATTGAGTATTGCAGAATATCAGCAGCTTCATTGCTAGCTTTAGCATGATATGAGTAAACCTCATCCATCAATTCCTGAGAAGTAAAAGCACTATACACTGCCCGTTGTCGGGAATAATTGTGATTTCCAAATTTTCCCGAAGTATATGTGGTATCATATAACGAATATCATCTAAAATGGTGCCATCATTGCTGATGATGATATTAAAATGCCCATCGTTGTTAAACTTCAATGTAAAATCGTACTCTACAAAATCCTTATAAGCTATATTATTGTGATATATAGTTTTTACCTTATCATTTCCGGCTGTTAGCCACAAATCTTCATAGTTCATAGGAATATCAGTATTTATAACTTTTACACTCATTCCATTTTCAGCATAATAACCACGCCATGTTTGGGTTCCCTGTTTCCAATCAAAGAGATAATAATGGCCTTGATCTCTATACCCAAAAATAAAACCTATAAAATCATCATCACTTGATGAATCAACTTTCAACTTACCGTTTATTATGGAGTTTTCAACTTGGATATCGCTTAATAATAGCATCTACTTCTTCCGTAGGTGTACTTAAAACCTTGGTACATAATCTTCAGAACCTATTGTTAATCCCTTTAGTACAGGGCTTAATCCATCGCTTGACCTCTTTAATATAACTTCAATTTTTATATACCTGCCATTATCTATTGATAAACTTTTTCCGTTAGTTACTTTTACAGGTTCAGTAAATGTAGCATTATCATCACTTGACGATACATATATCTCTATAGAGCCGTCATTATAAACTTCCTCATTCCAGCTTATATTCCCCCATTTTGTACCGGTTTTTCCACCATCAAACACCGTTGACCATGTTCCTTCCTGAGGAATTCCCGTTCTAACAGGGGCAAAGCCTCCATTTGCTATACTTCCGTATCCGGAATAAATAGCCACTTCATTATCGCTTGTGATTCTCCATAATCCTGAGCCCGGATTTACATCGATATGCTCTCGCTTATTGACGGTAAATTCCTTTACAAATTCCCCTGTTTGAGCATTGTATAAATTTACTTTGGTATTGTCTTTATATCCAATTACAAACAGGTAGCCACCATCCTGAGAACTTGAGATAAACTCAGTGCCAAGACCGGTTCCATTACTATCAATTACATAAGTGGCAATATAGAGACCTGTTTTTTGAGTTTCCCAAGCCTGCAAACATACCGCAACCGGTTTGTCGCTTGTAACAGATACATATTTATCATGTACTTCTGAAGATAAAATTACATGCCCGGTTCCTTTTTTCACTGTTCCGGACCATATTAATTCTCCATTATCCGAATTCTTGATTTCAACAAAAGAATCATCCGAATATGACATTATAGTCAAATCGTATGGCCAGTAATGTGCACCACAGTATGTATAAAATTCTGTTCCGATCCAGTTCCCATCTGAAGATGGTACATAATATGCTTCATCAAAGCATGTAAGTGCTGCAACCGGCTTGCTGGCATTGACCTGTAAATATATACCTCCAAGACCTTCAATAGTTTTGTTCTCTCCCTTTCGTAGTTTTCCGTTCCATATCATTTCTTTTGTGTCACTATTTTTTACCGTTACTTCTGTATCATCATCATAGGCAAAAACGATAAATTTGTTATCATTACCGTAACCTGCAACACATGTAAAAAACTCGGTACCTAAGCCTTTTCCATGCTGATCCCTTGCATAAAAGCCTATATTGGGATATGAAAACGGATCTCCGGTTAGCACTGCAAAAGGCTTTGTTCCACGTACTTCAAATGAACCATCATCAACATATTTTTCGAATCGCTCTCCATAATTTACTACACCCTGTGAAACAATATTCCCTTTTGAATCTAAAATCATAATTTCCGTATTATCATAATAACCGAAAATTATTATGTCCTGTATGGTATATACCATTGATGTATATGCATAATCATCCTCTACATAATCGTCTTTTTCTTTTAGTGTAAGCTGTCCGTTAACTTCATCATATGTAAGATTGTTCATTACCCCTTCATCAAAATCTGCTTTATCTTCATATTTCTTTACAACATCATTTTCCGGCTCAGGTTTTACACTAATCTTAAATTCCTGTATATCATATAAACCCCTTGAATCTTCTACCTTAATAGTCACATAATGCTCACCTATATCAGCTGGAATAACAGGCCATATTATTTCTCCCGTATCCTTATCAATTGTCATTCCATTTGGACCTTTTACTATTGAGTATTGTAAAATATCGGTAGCATCTTCACCATAGGCTTTAACATTGT
>DAOOVO010000132.1:0-9147 GCA_035370245.1 Pseudobacteroides sp. | reverse complement strand
TTTGTAACTGGAAATTTCTTAACTTAAACCCTCCAAAAACTATTATACGAGGTGCTGATAAATGAAATTCGATATATTGATTGCAGGGGTCGGAGGTCAGGGAACAGTCCTTGCATCAAGACTTCTTGCAGATGCAGCTATAAAAGCAGGTTATTTTGTACGAACATCAGAGACAATAGGAATGGCTCAAAGAGGGGGCTGTGTTGTAAGCCATGTAAGGATTGGGGATGAAACATTAAGTCCTGTAATCCCCTATGGTGCTGCTGATTTGTTAATAGGATTCGAGCCCGCGGAAGCGGCTAGAAATATTGCAAGACTAAGCCCTGATGGAAAATGTGTTGTAAATACAAGGATAATTAAGCCTGTTACTGCATCGCTTAACACTGTGTCATATGATGTTGAGCCTATTTTGGAGTACATCGGCAAAAACTCATCAAAGAGAATATTGGTGGACGGATATGAATTGGCTGAGAAATCCGGTTCGGTAAAAGCTTTAAACACGGTACTTCTTGGAATAACCGCGGCTTTAGGCTTTCTTCCCTTTTCAAAGGAAGAGATTTTAAATATAATAAGTGAAAATGTGTCGCCAAAATATTTGGATTTAAACAAAAAGGCGTATAATATAGGTGTTGAGTCAGGCATCAAAATCGCGAAGGATTTTGTGCTTTAGACATATTAAATATTAAGATAGGGGTCAGATAAGATGAGAAGAGAACAGTTTGAGTCTTTTAAAGAGCTTTTAGAAAGGTTGGCGGAAAACAGCCCTTTCTACAAGAAGAAATTTAATACATCAGGAGTAAACATTAACGATATAAAATCACCTGAAGACATAAGTCAACTGCCGTTTACAACAAAGGAAGAATTGAGGGAGGCTTATCCGCTAGGACTTCAAGCTGTTCCCGATGATAAAGTTGTGAGAATACATTCTTCATCAGGCACTACAGGCAAACCTGTAATAATACCTTATACCGGAAAGGATGTTAGCGACTGGGCACTTATGATGTCAAGATGCTTCGAACTTGCTGGAGTCACTTCTTTGGACAGGGTGCAAATAACTCCCGGCTACGGGCTTTGGACAGCAGGAATAGGCTTTCAGGCCGGTGTTGAGAGAATTGGTGCTATGGCTATTCCAATGGGACCCGGAAATACAGACAAACAGCTTCAAATGATGATGGACTTGAAATCAACTGTGTTTGTAGCAACATCTTCTTATGCACTGGTTTTAGCCGAAGAGGTTGAGAAAAGAGGTATTAGATCCCAGATTCATCTAAAAAAAGGAATAATAGGCTCTGAACGCTGGGGAGAAAAAATGCGAAACAGGATTAAAAATGAGCTTGGTGTAGAAATTTATGATATTTATGGCCTTACAGAAATATATGGTCCCGGTATATCTTTAGATTGCGATTACCATACAGGACTTCATTATTGGGACGATTTCCTATATTTCGAGATAATAGATCCTGTAACATGCAAGCCACTCAAAGAAGGAGAATATGGCGAGCTTGTTATTACCACATTGAAGAAAGAAGGTGCACCCCTATTAAGATATCGTACCCGTGATCTTACCCGACTTATTCCGGGCAATTGTCCTTGCGGTTCTCCATATCCTAGACATGATATCATTGTTGGAAGAACTGACGATATGGTAAAGGTTAAGGGAGTAAATATCTATCCGGGTCAGATTGACGAGTTGCTGAGGGATATAGATGGTGCAAGCAGTGAATATCAGGTTGTGATAAAACACATAAACGGTAAGGATGAAATGACACTTAGGGTTGAAAAGGATTCAAGCTTTGATGGCAAGGTTGTTAGAGATAAAATTGTAGATCAGTTTAAGAAAAAGATTGGAATACATATTGAAGCTGAAGTAGTGGAAATAGGTGAATTACCCAGAAGCGAAAAGAAGAGCAAAAGAATCATAGATTTCAGATATCAGTAATGTTTAGATATCAGTAACTAAAATAGCCATGATAAGCCAAGAATCACATGATTGACTTTTATCATTGTGCATGTTATTATTTATATTAGATGAGTTGAGAATAGAGTAGAATATTGACGAGACGAGATGAGATGAGCCTGAAAGAGCAGATACATAGTCAGGTTGATCCTGGCTATTTTTATTTTCCGTAAAATCATGAGGCAATTCTTAAAAATTTTTTAAGTCTTTCTCTATACTCAACCTTCAATTAATAAATGGAGGTTGTTATTTATGGAAACAGCTATTAAAAGAGAGATTTCTAAAAAAGGTTTAAGTGCGACAGATGTGGTTTTAGTTGCGGTGTTGCTTGCCGCAGGTGCGGTATTGAGACTTTTTACGCCGCCTATTTTCGGAATTACGCCAAACTTTATTATCGGTATGTATTGTATGGCCATATTCCTCATAAGGCCCAAATTTCTTGAAGTTATATTTATCGGTCTGGTTGCAGCGGCTGTATGTCACTTTACAACAAAATCCATGATTCCCTACATCAATTTTATAAGCGAACCTGTTGCAGCATTGGTTGTGTTCGGTTTGATCAAGCTTCCGTTTAAGGCAATGATCAAAAAGGTATCATTAAAGCCTGCAATAGTAGCATTATTCGGAACTTTAACCAGCGGATTGGTCTATGTTTCAATTTTGAAATTTCTCATATTGTTTGTAGAGACACCTAAGAATCCCGCTTTTTTGGGATTACTAACAGTCGTTATTGTAACAGCTGTTGCAAACACAATAATAGCACAGCTTATATATTACCCTGTTAAATTGGCTACGGGAAAGAAGGAACTTGAATGATAAGTATTAAAGGATTGTCATTTATATATAATGACACAAAGGAACCGGCACTTAACAATATAAATATTGAAATTAGCGAAGGTGAATTTGTGGGCATTGCAGGCCCTACAGGAGCCGGCAAATCAACACTGACATTGTGTCTTAACGGTGTTATCCCCCACTTTTTACACGGAGATTTCTATGGTGAGGTTAAGGTGGATGGAAAGGATACTGTTGATAATGGTTGTGCCAAAATAGCCTATTCAGTAGGGAGTGTTTTCCAGGATCCTGAGGCACAGATTGTGTCGACCAGAGTTGAAGATGAAATAGCTTTTGGCCTTGAAAACTTAAATATACCGAGAATAGAAATTGGAGAACGAATTAAAGAAAGCCTGGAAATGACAGGAATTTCCGAGCTGAGGGACTACTCCACTTCCCAGCTTTCAGGAGGTCAGAAGCAAAGAGTTGCAATAGCATCGGCCATTGCACTGCGTCCTAAAATTCTTGTTCTTGATGAACCGACATCGGAGTTAGATCCAAAAGGAAGCCTTGATATATTTAATACATTGCAAAGGCTTAATCAGGAATATAATATCACGATAGTAGTTGTTGAACAAAAGATTCAACTTCTTTCGGAATATTGTTCAAGGCTTGTGATTATGGATAAAGGCAATATAATTTTAGACGGTGAAACAAGGACCGTACTTGCCGAACAAGAGACATTGCAGAAAATTGGTGTTAGTGCACCGCCTGTAACAAGGCTTGCATATATGTTGAAAAAAGAAGGGTTATATCAGGGCGGATTTCCTATAAATGTGGAGGAAGCATATCTGATGGTAAGTAAGGTATTGTCGGAAAAATCCAGATAAAAAGGCGGTAACTGTATGATTAGAATAAATAATTTATGCTATCGGTATAGAAACGGTAATAGTGTGCTTAAAAATCTCAATATTAACATAAAGAGCGGTGAATTTGCAGCTATAATAGGTCAAAACGGTGCAGGAAAAACAACGCTGCTCAAAAACTTGAACGGACTTCTAAAGCCTACTGAGGGCCAAGTATTAATATGCGGACTGGATACATCAAAAACAAAAACAAGCGTTTTGGCCAAGAAAATAGGATTTCTCTTTCAGAATCCAGACCATCAGATTTTCTGTTCAACAGTTTTTGATGAAATAGCATTTGGCTTGAAAAATACCGGTATATCGCCTAATGAAATAGAGAGTATGGTATATAATGCAGCAAAAAAAGTTGGCCTTGAGAGTTACTTAAAGAATGACCCATTTTCATTAAGCAAGGGTCAACGCCAAAGGGTTGCACTTGCATCGGTTCTTGCCATGGAAACCGATATTCTTGTTCTTGATGAGCCTACTACAGGCCAGGATTATAATGAAGGGCTTGAGATTATGGAAATTGTCAAAGAACTCAACGCTCAGGGTAAAACTATTGTCATGGTAACCCATGATATGGAATTGGTTGCTAAATACGCAAAAAGGGTTATTATACTTATGAAGGGCACGGTTATTGAAGACGGCACTACGGAAGAGGTGCTTAGTAAGGAAGAAAGCCTTGCACAATCAAACCTTAAACCACCTCAGGCTTATTTGCTTGCTAAAAAGTTTCAAAAACAGGGCTTTTTCAGGAATACCTATACTGTTGAAGATATGTTTGAAGAGATTATTTCTTATCTAAGGGGTGAGCAAAATGCCTGCAATGATTGAATATATACAAAAAGATTCTTTTTTTCACAGACTGCATCCGATTACCAAAATACTATGGACTTTCGGTGTGCTTATAATTAGTTTTCTTTTTAGCACTCCCCTGCCCATATTTATTATATTACTGTCCAATATACTTATAGCTGTTGCTTCCGGGATATTTAAACAGGTATTTCCGGCTATAAAGGCATTGTTTTTATTCTCCCTATTGCTTATTGTATTCCAGATATTCTTTGTAACAGAGGGTAATACTTTGTTTTATGCAATACCTTTTACAAATATAGGAAGAGTAACAGATGTTGGCCTTAATCTTAGTCTCGTAATGTCATTCAGGATGGTAGCTACGGTCTCAACTATTCCAATTCTGATGATGACAACACCTATGACAGACATGGTGGTAGTGCTTGTTGAAAAGCTTAAAATACCGTTTAAATTTGCATTTATGTTTATAACTGCCTTAAGATTCATCCCTACTCTTTTGGGTGAAATTGAGCAAATAATGCAGGCACAAATGTCAAGAGGCTATAATTCAGATACAAGAAATCCTTTTAAAAAAATCATTATTATCATTCCACTTGCAATACCGCTTCTTGTGTCATCCATAAAAAAGACTGAAAAGATGGCGATTTCCATGGAAGCAAGAGGTTTCGCTTCCGGCCCTAGGTCATATTACAAGAAGATAATGATGAAAAAGGAGGATTATGCTTCTCTGTTCGTTCTTATTTCGGTAATATTTATAACTGCAATAGTTTTCTAGCTGAACTTTTTAATTATATCAAGTACCACACATTCTTTAAACCATTTGCTCATAGATTTGTCAGTACATGCTTCAGGTCGAGGAAATGAGTTTAAAAATTCATATCCGAAACTCGGTAATAGTTTTATATCCCAGGCACCATCACCGGAATACACAAATCCGTTTGTAAGAATGGCTATTGCACCTGCAATTTTAGAATCACATGGGTATACTTGAAAACTTGTACTCATAAATTTCCTCTTTTCTCAATTTTATAATTTAATAAATACATAATAGAACTAAGTCAGTCTTATTAAAAAAGCAAGTATTCATTATAATAAATTATAACTGAACCCTTGCTTGCAAAACTAATCTAAACAATGTTTATCTATTATTTTAAAAAAGAATTATTACCAATACTTTGGTCCGATTATAAATTTAGTTATCCATGCAAGAGCGATAATAATTATCCATATCCACCCCAAATATTTTGGCAGTTCAATAGTTTTATTCGCTCTCCAGTTAGCTACAATCTTGCAAAACGAATATGCAATTAAAAGAATAAATGGAACTGTAAAAGGATTATAAAGAAAAGCTTCCATATACTCCCCGGCAAAAGCTGCTTTTAGGCTTCTAGTTCCACCGCTTCCCGGGTTTGGTAACCCAGTATAATATGACAAGATAGACGGAGCAAGATGTCTTTGCCAAATTAACCAATAACCATTCCAAAGGCAATAAAACACAAACGCTATTATTGCTAAGTATCTTAAAAGCTTTACCCCAATTTTAAGCCACAACCTCTACAAAACCTTTCTTCTTCCTTAAATGCGTCAATAACAAAAGGCAGCCAGCAAAGTGGAATGCAAAACAGTAACAACACTATAAACATTACCCATCCTCCGGCTGAGACCCTTTTCTTAATATATGGCATTGCCTCAGTACCACAATGAACACATCTAAAAGCCATATTTCTAACCCCTTCCCTAAAATAATATAAAAATTTTTACTATTTATATAATATTAGTTTTATTACTCTTATGTCAAGAAATAACTTTTTTATGCATATAGTTTTTGTTACTATTGTATTTAAAATTTTTCTATATATTCTAAATAAGTTATATAATTTTTAATCATCAAAACAGTTTTCTCCAGGTTGTAGTTAAACCGCCTAATGGAGCATCTGCATATTTACCCTTGCCCGTTTTGTTTTCACTGGCAGTAAGGAAGTTCCATGATTGCAAAGCTTGCTGTCCTGAAGGAGTAGCATGGAATGCCAATGATGCAAGAAGGCTAGGGAGAATTCTCCGTATATTTGTATAATTACTAAATAATTCTTCATGTGCAACTGACATATCCGGTGGCTTTGTCAATCTGTCTACCATTTGTAATGAAATTTTAAGAACATCTTTCGGATATTTTGAAAATATGACTTTCCGCAGTTCATTGTCGGAAATGCTTTCATCAAGCAAATAGGAGCATACTTCACGAAGCCTCCTAGCTGCCGAGTCCAAATCCTTAATTGTTCTAATCCTATTCTTTTTTCCTTTATTGTCAGATTTGCGAAAAGTATTTGTAAAAATAATTTCCATAATCTCAATTACATCGTCCTGGGCACTGATTGTAAAAGCAATGGCAAATGAAACAAGTGTAGCTATACGCCTTTCGTAATTCATTCGCTCTATTGTTTGCGCTCTTGCCATGGATGCATATCTTGACAATACCCGGAGCCGTCCTACTGGTATACCTGATAAATTCCATTCCATTGCGCCTATTAATCGTAATCTTTCAAGCCTGTCAATGGCTATAAGTAAACCTTTAGGAGTTGCAGTAGTTGGCGGTTGCCGTAATATATCAAGGAGAGTATTTCTACTTCCGGGTTCAGTATCAAGAAGCTTTTCAAGCATAATACGCTGATCGTCGTTGGGGAGTTTTCCAAGTTTGCACCATAGGCGTATACTTGCCCTGTCCCGTACTTGGGCTATTAGTCTTTCCATAACTGTTACACCAGGTAAAAGGATTTTATTTTCAACACATCTTGCCGTTGCTAGGTCAAAAAGTACACTTGGTCTCTCTGCTGAAATCCACGCTCTCGAATAAAGCCAACGTGCTAATCTCAAATGAAAGGGCTGTTCTGTAAAGTCACGATACTTATAGTTCTGGCGTATTTCCTGGGTATGTGTCCAAAAGCTTTTATTACTGCTTATATTGCCGTAGTGAGTCAGGTCTATTGTTTCAATTTTTAACTGTCTGGCAACATAATTAATCACAATTTCAGGAACATCGCCAAAATCGCTTACAAAAGTGCCAAGATATCGAACAGTACCAAGTTGGATGGCGAAGGAAAGGCAATTATGGTTGCCTCGATGTCGGAATACAGATACACGGTCATTATCATCCAGCCAAAAGTATTTTGACAATTGTTCCGGCATAGGATCACCGTTATATTTTCCATATTTAGATTCCTGCTCTGCTGTAAGAAAGTCAACTGGCATAATGTTACTCCTTGTTATCTTTTTGCTTGAAGGCTTTTATTCTACGATAAAAAGTACCACGGTTTAAATTTAGCTTATGCATTGCTTCAGTGGCAGTTATTTCACCTTTTTGCCAAATACTGATTACTTTATCCCATTCCTTAGGTTTTTCAATTTGAGGTCTACCAAACTTTTTACCTTTACTTTTTGCTGCGGAAATACCTTCTTTTTGTCTTTGCAGAGTGTTTTCACGTTCAAGCTCAGATAGGGCACCAAATATTGTTAATATAAATCTTCCTTGAGGAGTAGTTGTATCGATGTTTTCTTTTAATGAAACAAGTTCTACTGATTTTTCTTGAAGTTGTTGTACTATGCTAAGAAGATCTCTGGTACTTCTCGCCAATCGAGATATGCTTTCTATATAAACTATATCACCTTCACGTACATACTCAAGCATTTTTTTAAGCTGAGGACGTTCTGCGTTCTTACCGGATATTTTTTCAGTAAAATACTTATCGATTCTTAATTCAGACAGCGCAATTTCTTGGCGATCTGTATTTTGATCAACAGCAGATACTTTTATATATGCAATTCTTGACATTTTAGCAGCCCTTTCAAATTTATTATCCATTTAATATATCAAATATGTCACAAAATTACCACTACAGATATTGTGACATCACAAAAATAATAATTAAAACTTTTGAGATATAATAATTTAATGACACAAAAAGCTTACATTTTGTGTCATGTCACCAATGGTAAATATCATATTATATATAATAATAAACTTTAGAAGGGAAGTATACTGAACAAAAAACAGATCTTTGCAAACAACATCTTATAAACGTTAAGTGCTAAAAAAAAGAGAGTAGTTTTAGCTACTCCCCCTTATCGTTATTATTCTTTTATTTGAGAATTAATTATTAAAACTTTTTCTTTAAACTCTTCATATTTTTGTTTTGGATTGGATACTTTTTGAATATCAGTTTCTTTCAACTCTTTCAGGAGGTTTTTCTTCTCTTCTAAAACTTTCTTTAAAATTTTTGCATCTTCGTTTGACAAGCTTTCAATAGAGATTGATTCTTCTTTGATAGTTGCTTCAAGAGCGTTAGTAAAAGATTTTAATTTACTTCTGTAATAAGCATCAGTATCAACCTCTTTTGCAAGTTCTTGAACTTCTCGAGCTGTTTGCTTTATTTCAATGAGCTTTTCACTTTTACTTTCTTTAGACTTTTTGAGATCATTTTGTAATTGAATAAGTTCATTTTTTTTGCTATTATAAATTTCTTTCTTTTGCTCTCTTGAAACTTCATTTGCATTTGTAATAGTCATAAAAGTACCTATTGACAAACATGTAATTAAAGAACCAATAACTAATATTTTTTTAAGTTTCATAACAATCTCCTTTCAATATGCGTATTCCGGAACATCCGGACGGCTATTCCGGAGGCATCCGGACACTAAACC
>DAOOVO010000131.1:0-9223 GCA_035370245.1 Pseudobacteroides sp. | reverse complement strand
AAAGATCGATATTACCTGTTTTTAACAGGAGTTATTGCAGTGGAATCAAGTTTAAACTTCAGGAAAAACGAATTTGTTGCTATTTTAGGGCAAAGCGGATCTGGTAAAACCACTTGCCTCAATATAATTGGAGGCTTAGATCATTACAATAGCGGTGATTTGATTATAAACAACAAATCCACAAAACACTTTAAAAATTCAGACTGGGATGCTTATCGAAATAATAGCATAGGCTTTATTTTTCAAAGCTATAATCTTATCAACCATTTAAGCATAATAGATAATGTTGAAATGGGAATGACTTTAAGCGGTGTTTCGGCTGATAAAAAGCACAAGAAAGCTCTTGAAGTGCTGGAAAGGGTAGGCCTGCAGGATCATATCCACAAAAAGCCAACTCAGCTTTCAGGCGGTCAGATGCAAAGGGTTGCTATCGCTCGTGCTCTTGCAAATGATCCTGATATTATTTTAGCCGATGAACCTACCGGTGCTTTAGATACTGCTACCAGTAAGCAAATCATGGATCTCATCAGGGAAATTGCTGCCGATAAACTGGTTATAATGGTTACACACAACTCTGAGCTTGCGGAGCAATACGCAGATCGCATAGTAAAATTTAAAGACGGTAAAGTCATTGATGACAGTAATCCATACGAAGCTGCCAGTGAAGATACAGGTTATGCATTGAAAAAAACCAGTATGAGTTTTGCTACTGCCCTTAAATTATCCGGCAGAAATATCGCAACAAAAAAATGGAGAACTTCACTTACTGCCCTTGCATCAAGTATTGGAATTATGGGTATTGCCTTAATTTTAAGCCTTTCATCCGGTTTCCAGCTTCAAATAGACAAGTTCCAGAGGGACGCTCTTTCTGAACTTCCCATCATTATTGCCCAGACGTCCATGAACACTGACGAAGAAACCATGGCGAAAATGCGTGGCGAAATGAGAGAAAACATGGTAGGCAACAGAAAAAATATAGATTCCGATAAGGTTTTTCTTTATGACCCCACTGAAGGATCATTTGTCCATACAAACAAAATTACAGAAGACTATATTAAGTATATTAACTCTCTTGACCCTAAAGTATTAAGCAGCGTGGGCTACACCCGTATGACCGGAATGAACTTGCTCCGCCAAGTTAACGGAAAAATTTCACCTGTATCATTGGCAATCGGAATGAATACAGATATCAATAACACCCAATCCATGGCATCAGGCTTCACCGGGAAAGGGTTATCCTCATATCCTGTACCATTAGACGATTCATCGGTACCATACCTGGAGAAAAACTATGAATTGCTATCAGGAAGGTATCCTAAAGATGAAACCGATTTAGTATTAGTCATAGACAACAAAAACCGCGTTGACTACACAGTACTGAAAAATCTCGGATTTAATTACGGATAATGTGGAAAGTATAGATTTTAAGGATATAGTAGGAACAGAGCTTAAACTAATTGATAATGACGATTACTATACAAAAACCGATATGGGTACATTTGTTCCGGGCAATGACTATGATGCAATGTACAATTCAAAGAACAGCATTACTTTACAAATTTCCGGAATTGTTCGCTTAAAAGAGGATGTCAGTATTGGAGTTATAGGCAATGGAATTGCATATAGCGATAAACTCGTTCAAAAAATCATCGATATGGCTCAAGACTCTGAGATAGTTAAAGCACAACGCCAATCGGATTATAATGTTATTACTATGGAAAATCTGGATGAAAATTCAAAAGCTACATTTTTAGCCTACTTAGGCGGTGATTCAACTCCATTTATGGTTTTTCTTTATCCCACCAGCTTTGAATCTAAAGATATTGTTATAGAACATCTTGATAAATATAACAGCGGCAAATCACAGGAAGACATGATTATTTACACTGACCTTGCAAGCTCCATGTCGGAAATGACAGGCAGCATAATGGACGCAATAACCCTGGTATTGATCGCTTTCGCTTCAATTTCTCTAGTTGTTTCTCTCATCATGATAGGAATAATAACATATATTTCTGTTTTGGAACGTACAAAAGAAATCGGCGTTTTGCGTGCACTTGGTGCAAGGAAAAAGGATATTTCCCGTGTATTTAATGCCGAAACATTTATCATCGGTTCTTTCTCCGGCATTTTAGGTATAACCATTGCCTATCTTCTAACTATTCCCGTTAACGCAATAATAGAAAATATGACGGATTTGCCAGATGTTGCACAGTTAAACCCTCTTCATGCAATCCTATTGGTAATAATCAGCGTAACATTGACATTGATTGGCGGATTACTGCCTGCTAGAATGGCGGCAAAGAAGGATCCTGTGGAAGCTTTGCGAGCGGAATAAAAGTAAGCCATATGAAAGAAGGCAATTATTTATCTCATCCTTTCAGCCAGTGCGTGATAAGCTCTTGCATTTATTCATGATTTAATGATAAAAATACATCCTTTTTAAATACTTTACTTCCATGTTCAAAATATCTTCCAGTCGAATGCTGCAAAGTAGATCAAAAATAGTTAATTTTCTACTATCAGAAACAGTTGCATTTTTAAACAATACTTATGGTCTATCGGTTTACACTTTTTTTATAATTATTTTAAATACTCTTAATAAACGCTTTTTGTAAATTTTGGAATAAATTCAAAGACTTATCAACTTCAAGTTTTATATTTTCATAAAGACTATCCGCGATAATTTTTATCGCATTTTTTTCTTCATTTGACAGACAAGGATACTTAAATTTACCATCGTTCATGTGCCTCAATATTGCATTTCTGCGTTCTTCATAATATTCAAGTGTATTATTATCCTCACATACTTTATAAAGGTGTTCCTCCCAACTCATATAAGAATTATCAGCTTTCTTTCTCCTTGTATTACACACTTTGCAACAAGGCACTATATTACCTGGATGATGTAATCCATACTCGATTTTGTTGAACATTATTAAATGCTCCATTTGTAATGCATCTGTTTGCTGTCCACAATATACACACTTACTATTAAAAACTTCATTTTTTATTATTAACCAATCTTTTTTAGCTTGCCCACTTGAAGTATTAAAAGAACGTCCAAGATAATATTCTCCTACTTTAGTTAAAAATGCACGAACAGCAGTATTTGCTGAGTCAAATGTAGTGTTATATATTGACATATCTTTATACATCCTTTAATTTTATTTGTTATTCTCTATACTAATCTTATCAGCAGCGATTTCCTCAAAAGCAGAAATACTATCAATTAATATTTCGCCTGTATCTTTGTTACCCATAACCTTTACATTTAAATCAGGAATGCAGATACCTTTAATAACTTCGTCCTTAATACTTAATTTTCTTATGTTCCCATTATACATCATAACTCCTTATACCACAAAATATCACATAAATAATATCATGCTAAATAGAATTATATCAACTATTGTAAATATAGGCAATGTATAAAAAGCTTGGTTGTCATACAAAGCCTGTTTTAAGGCTTTATTAAGCAGATTCTAAAATATTTATATATCCAATTTTCGTACTACCTACTTCTTCAAGAATAATATCAGACACTACAGTTAGCCTTGAAACTGTTTAAATGCTTCTTGAATAGTTATTCCACTGGATAAGGATATTTCTTCGACCATTACATCTCTATTTTGCTTCTAACTGAAACCAAAAGACTGAGCCTTTACCAACTTCCGATTCCACACCATATTTCGCTCCATGAAGCTCAAAAATCTTTTTAACGATGGAAAGTCCAAGCCCTGTGCCTATTATTGCACGTTTATGCTTTTTATCAACTTTATAATACCTATCCCAAATATAAGGTATGTTTTCCAGTGCAATACCTTCACCATGGTCAACAACTTCTATTTTCACGCTATTTTTCACCCTATTTTGCCGCACAACAATATGTCTGTCATTTGTACTGTAATTAACGGCATTGACAAGCATATTGTATAAAGCCTGTGTGATTTTTGCTTCATCCGCTATCACATGTACGTCTTCAGAATGCTCGAACACAATAGAATAGCCGTCATTTCTCAAAAGTTCCGAAAGCCGTTCAACTGTTTCGTTAATACTTTCAGTAATGTTATATTCTTTCATTTGAAGTTTCATTGCACCTGTTTCAAACTTAGACACATCGAGAATATCGTTTACAAGAGATGAAAGCCTCTTTGTTTCCGACATAATGGTTTGTATCTGTGTAGCGGTAATTTCATCGGGGAAGTCCAACATCATTTCGGCATAGCTATAAATTAAGGCAAGAGGTGTTCTCAAATCATGTGAAATATTTGCAATAAGTTCCCGCCGCAATTCATCAACCTTTGAAAGCTCGATTGCAGCGGAATTAAGGGTATCGGACAACTCCTTTACCTCTAAATAACCGCTTCCGTTAAAATCTGCATTGTAGTTTCCTTTAGAAAGTTTTTTAGCTCCCTCATTGAGACGTGCAAGGGGCTTTGCTATTACATCCGACAATACCAGTGCAATTACAACAGAAGCCAAAATCATAATGGCTGTAATAATATATAACTGTATTTTCAATGTCGACACAGTGGCGTTTACAGGTGTAATCATGGCATGGAATGTGAGGGAAATTACTTGCCCATCTTGCAAGTTAAACTCTTTCGTTTCGGTAATTGTTTCAGGACGTATGCCACCCCGTCCATCAGGCATCGGAGTTTCCGGTTTTACAAAATCTCTGGTCGGAGCTACTATCACGCTTTTATCTGTTTCAAGCTTTAATAAAATGTCTCTAAGATTAGGGCTGTCAATATTTTCTTCAACAAGCTCTATAGCCTCATGAAGCTCGTTTCGCCTTATGATTTTATACATGTCACTCAAAAATACCGTTTGAAAAAGCCAGAGGATAAAAAGCAAAACACCGCAAAAAGCAAGCAGGAAAATAAAAATCTTCCATTTTAATTTTAATTTATCCATCAAAACGATACCCCAATCCTCTAAGTGTAGTGATTAGCCCGCCATAATTCCCCATATGTTTTCTTAGCAATTTCATGTGTGTGTCAAGTGTTCGGTCATCTCCAAAATAATCATGTCCCCATACCTCGCTAAGTATCTTCTCTCTCGGCACGGCAATATTTTTGTTGCGGATAAGAAAAAACAAAAGATCATATTCTTTTGGAGCCATATCCACCTGTACTCCGTCAATAAATACCTTGTAAGCAGTTAAGTCTGCCAAAAAACCGTCTTTTTCAAAAATAATATGTCCGTCCTGTTCTTTGGCAGACTGTGATGTTTTTATACGTCGGAGGATTGCATTCACTCTAAGCATAATCTCTTTTGATGAAAAGGGTTTTACAACATAGTCATCCACACCCACTTCAAAACCCAATATCCTATCATATTCCTCACCACGGGCAGATAGCATAATAACGGGAGTATCAGCCATTTTACGGATTTCTTTAACTGCTGAGAAACCATCAAGCTCCGGCATCATAACATCCATTATAATAATGTCAAAGGTTTGAGTTTTACATAACTCTACCGCTTCTAATCCATCACAGGCTTCATAAACATTGTGCCCTTCAAACAAGGCATATCGTTTTATAACGGCTCTTAAGCCCTCTTCATCATCACAAATCAGTATTTTTGCCATGGCCAATCCTCCCATTGAGATAATCTTCTGTGGCAGCTACATCCTTAATAATTTCTTTTCTTCTTTGCTACAAAGAATGTTGAAATCAAAACAAATACAAATAATCCGGAATAAATCAGTAATGTTTGAGTAGTATTAATAGAACTGGCTGTATTACCCCGGAAGGGTGATGTATTACCTCTGTCCGGCATCCTTCCATTATTTCCCATAGTGTTTTGCATATTGCCGCCAGGCCATTGCGGAAATCCCCTTCCCATTTGTGAAAACATTGAAATTTGTTCCTCAGTCAATCCCAGTTCCAAAAGCTTTGATTTCACTTCATCGGTAATATTTCCACCAGCTTCCTGCATTATCTGCATCGCCTGCATCATAAGCCCAGGGTCGGGCATATTCCCCATCCAATTTGGATTAAAGTTCTCGTCATTTTGCTGATTGCCCCAGTTAGGTGGACCTCCCATACCTCCTCTATTACCGCCCATCATGGTGCCAAGTAAAGAAAGATTTATATCACCGGCTGAAATGAGCTTATCCGGGTTTGCATTCTGATCTGCTGTTGTAGACGGAACCGTACCGTCAAGTTGACCTTGTATACTCTGATACCGTAAATTGCCGACAGTTTTAAAAGTTTCAACTGCTGTTTTGTATTCTTCAAAAGTGCAAAAAGCTGTTTTGTCATTTTTGACATAATCGGATATAAGTGCATCAAGCTTATCAATTTTCTCTTCCCACTTACCGTTTGCAAAATAATTTGTCATTAACTCTTGCAGATAACCGTGGTACTTTTCCAGATACTCCGTATTGGAAAACAGTTTTTCAATCAAGGGTCTCGAACTCATATCCACACCGCTTACAGGAGTATCTATTGGAAAATTGATAATAGAAATCGCATTTCCGAATTGAAACCCTCCCCATGCCAAGTTGTAGTCCCATGGCAGGATCGTAACCTTGCCGTTGTTCTCGTAGAGGTAATAATTTTGTGCCATGTTGGATGAGTAACTGTCAAGATTCACGACAATGGTATGGGCTGCGAGATACCGTAATATTTTGTCAACATCGAAATATTTTTCCAGATTTTCTCCCTTGGACAATGCCTTCAATGCATTGATAACTCGCTTGAAATCGGCCTCGCTTCCTTTACCTACGACATTATTAAAGATTGCACTGTATGATGAAATTTCGTCATTGGAATATTCCAAACTGCCACCATTGCTTCCTCTGCCTCCCATGAAGCCTCCAAAATTACCGTTCGGTCTGCCCATTCGCCCTTGCATGTTTGGTGGTGCTTGCCCACCCTGCATGTTTGGCAGCATTTGCCTATCTTGCATGTTTGGCGGTACTTGCCCACCTTGCATGTTCGGTGGCATTTGCCCACCTCTCATATTTGGCTGTGCTTGTTCGTTTCGTCTGTTTGATTGTGTCTGCCCACCTTGCCTATTAGCCGGGGGTTGCATACCATTCTGAGGAAAACCACCACCCATTCCATCCGGTGGTCTCATATTGCCTTGCGGGAAGTTAAAGCCATTACCGTCTCTATTACCTCCTATATCCATGCTTTTTACATTGTACATCATACCGCCTGTCGTGGCGAATGTCCTCGCTTCATAGCTGTCGCCATAAGTTTCAACTGCAAGATAAAGCCCCCAGCCTTTACCATTAACTTTGATATCGGCAAATCCAAAGTATGGTGCATCTACGCCGATTTCCTTCATTAACTCATATGAAACATACTCCTTCATATAAGTGTTGTCACTGATCATATTGTTTATTACAAAGCTGTCGAGTCCAAAACAAGTCTGACCCTTGATGTATTCGTCAAATTGCAGGCGAAAACTATATCTGTCGCTGCCTGAGCTTGCCACCTGATTTAAACTGGAGTTGCCCTTAGGGCGAATACCTACATTTTGAAATTTTGTTCCGTTTACAATAACATCAACCATGATAAATTGTTCTTTTGTGGCATTGTCCAGCATTTCTTGCCACTCAGCTTCATCTGCAATAATCTCAATAGATATAATATCGGTGCCGAAAATCTTATCTGCGTATTCCGCATCGATTTTCATGCCTCCGTTTCCATTTCGAATATTTCCTATTACCACTAAAGCAATACTTGTTATCAAGGCAAAAACCACTGCTATAGCAACAATTATATTTATTTTTTTACTTTGTATCATGCTTTCACCTCGAATCGAAATCTTAACACACTTAAGCAGTGTACTCGCCGTTATAGCTTACAAGACAAGCATTGTTCACACCTTCTACTTCAAGTAATTCATTGAGAAGCTTAGCAGACATATCCAAAAGTCGCACTTCAACGGTAAGCTCGATTCCGTTTCTTGAAACTGTTTTCGCCTTAATGATGTTTTTCTTTGTTTTTGTATTTATTAATTCCAAACAAGCATTTTCCGCTTCATCGTTTTCAAGATTTAACACTATTATATATGGCGTGTCGGTACTTTTCTTATTCACAAACACAATAAGAATTATTCCAATGAAAATTGTACCTATTACAGCAAGAGGGATAAGTCCTGCACCAATTACAATACCCGCTGCGATTGCCCAAAACAAAAAGGCAATGTCCAAAGGTTCTTTAACAGCAGTTCTGAAACGAACTATGGACAAAGCACCTACCATACCAAGTGACAGGATAATATTTGATGTTACCGCAAGAATAACCAGGGTTGTAATCAATGTCATAGCCATAATGGAAACTCCGAAGGATGCAGAGTACATAACTCCGGCGAATGTCTTTTTGTAAACATAAAATATAAATAGCCCGATAGCAAAACTTAGTAACATTGCAATTGCTATGTCTAAAATAGAAAATTCTGCTGCCTTTGTTAAAAAACTAGATTTAAAAATATCATTAAATGTCATTATATATACCCCCAATTTATACAATTCTTGTTACCGCATATTTTGAAAACGCAGTGCTTCTTCTACTTGAAAGAGTTACCAAGCCTCGGATTATCTCGGGTAAAAAACTGTCATATTTCACTTCGAGAATATAAACCCTCGGAATCGGTAATAGAGCCGGTTTAGCTCTCAAAAAATCATGGATGTTGGTACTTGTACGGATGTCATGATCTATGGTAATACGTACATTTCCAACCGGGTAGATAAAAGCCTCCCGCTGATAGTCCACAATATTTTTGGCCCGAAGCTGCTGGTAATGCATTTTTACATATAACTCCCGGCACAATGAACTTCCATTTTCTTTAAGTACAGTAAGATCTCCGTCAAGCAATCGTCTGCATTCATCTGTAGTTATGATAGCACTCTCTTTAAAACAAATATTGTTCTTTTTGCTCTTTTTTTCAAGGCGTATAAAAGATGTATCATTATTGTAAAGACGCAAGCGAAACTTTTCTCGTTCGTTTACACCATTTATCTTTTCTTTTAACGCTTTATCGTTGTAATTGTCAAAGTAGAGACTCTTAACCCGATAGCCGTTTCCATCTACGGAATTTTTATCAGGTCTGGCCACAAACGGAAGCCTTGATCTAAGCTGCAATACATCGCTATAGTTTATATAATGCTTCAGCTCATGTCTGCCTCGGGGTTCTTTCATTTTTTCACTTCCTTGTACAATTAATATTGTATTAAATCAGTGACCGAAGCCACTGTTCG
>DAOOVO010000130.1:0-9283 GCA_035370245.1 Pseudobacteroides sp. | reverse complement strand
TTCAAAGATCGATATTACCTGTTTTTAACAGGAGTTATTGCAGTGGAATCATAATATTGGTTTCTACCTCGCCTGAAAGAATTGGAGTATCCAAAACAGTAAAAACCGATATTTCATTACTCCAATCTCCTATCTTATTACCGCTTTTTGCTCTTACTTTATATGAATGCTGTGTATTTTGTTTAAGATTTCTGTGTGTGTAGCTTGTATCAGTCAATTCTATTATTCTTCCGTCAACTGAAATATCATAGCCTGTTGCACCCGGAACCCTATCCCAGCTTACCTTTATGGAATTTAAATGGGGTGAAGCCTTAACATTTTTAGGTGTACTAAAAAAGTCATAAGAAGCAACCAACGCATAGGGCTGTGGTCCGTATGAAACATTATAACCCGACACTACTATCTTATACATACCTTTTTCGGGATAATCTATTATTACATTTTCAACATTGTTTATCCTATCGTATTCAGAATCATAAGGTGCTGTAAAGTCATTACCGTTGTAAACAACTTTTCCATCAGGAGATATTATCTTTAAATCCAAATCATTAACAAGAGAATTTGGAGAAGTAGAGGTTCCCGGGTAATCAGTCCATACTAAAGTAACCTTAAGAGGTTTATCGGTATCATTAACATAACAACTGGATTCATATGTTCTACTCTCATTTGTATTTAATGATGAATCCTGGTCTATTATTTTTGTAGAGTATAATGAATCATATACACTTACTTTTCCCCAGCCCATTTCATTCGTATATCCTTTATCCAAAGAACCGTTTATCAATAAAGCTTTAATCAAAGCAGAGCTTGGATTTGCAATTCCTTTATTCTTTTGCAAATATTCACGTATAACTGCAACTGTACCTGCTGTAAGCGGAGTAGACATAGAAGTCCCGCTCATATATGTATAATATTCATTGGATTCAGAATTAAGCATGGATCTTGTAGACAATATAGAACTTCCTGGAGCTACTACATCGGGTTTTATTCTTCCATCTACACATCCATAACTTGAAAAATTTGCTCTTTCACCAGGATTATCGGATGTTGACAATTCCATATAAGGCTTGAAGTTCTCTGAGGCTCCTACTGTTATACAATTTTTAGCTGTTCCTGGTGAACCGACTGTACATCCGCCATCTTCCCCATTATTTCCTGCAGAAAATAACACCACCATATCTTTGTGATCCCACATAAAACGGTCCACATCTGCAGAAGTACTTGTATATGCCCCTTTTGTTGCCGATCCCCAAGAGTTTGTATGAATTCTTGCACCATTATTATAAGCCTCATCAAGCAATTCATAAAGTGTTTCATTAAAATATACGGATTTACTTGCATCAGGACAAATATCCTGCATTATAAGATTCGCCTTCGGTGCAGTTCCTTTAATTTTTCCATTGGACATTTGTCCATTTCCAAGAACAGAACCAGAAACATGGGTTCCATGTCCGTTTGAATCTGACCCATCCTTACCGTTTTTATCGATGATCTTATTTACTCTTCCGGCAAAGTCACTATGTATGGTACTATTTTTAAGACCCGGATTCCCTTTATCAAGTCCTGTATCCGCAACGCAAACTATTTGTCCTTCTCCTTCATAAGACATGTTTTGTGATGATTCAAAGCCCATTATACCTCTCGCAACATCATTATGTAATTCAAACTCGTGCTGCTTCTCAATAAATTTTACAGATTTAATTTTTGATATATCTATAACTGATTTACGTTTTATTTTTACTTTTTTAAGCTGGCCTTTTTCGCTTATTTCTGATATTCCATCCTTATTAACCGCTTTTATAACATCACTGCAATCCATATCAAATGTACTGATTGCTACGTTTACTTCCTCTTCTAGACCCTTATCATTACTGTTATTTATTTCTTCCATAAGTTCAGGATCAATTTTGTATTCATCCAAATATGGTATAACTTCAGCTACACATTCAATTTCTTTTATTTTTTCTGCTATATCACTTTTCATAAAAGATAAAAAGGAGTATTTAGGTATATAATCAAGTAATTTAACTCCCATTTTTGTAACATTCTTTTTCATTTCTCCTGTTATAGGTCCTGTAAAAGAAATTATGTATGGACTGCTTTCTTTTGAGGCTTTGCTATTGAAGTTTTTTTCAGCGGTTTTTCTCTTTGGATTTTCTATACCGTTTTCAATAGTAGCTGCTTTTAAATGAACTTTATAATTTTTCATTCTGCCTTCTTTTCCTGCTGCAAAGGATACTATACTCATACTTGTGCTAGATAAGAATACAGATAATGATAATACCGATGCAATAATTTTTCTAAATTTCATTTTGTCCCCTCCTGTAAATAAATTTAAATTAAACTAAACAATAATAAATCAAAATACCCCATTGTCCCGATAAAAATTTGTTATATACTCCCATTCTAAATGCCAGTCTTATTTGCACATATTATATAGATTATAAAGTAATTCTTTATAAAAGTTGTGAAAAAAATTGAAAAATCAGTGAAAAAAATTGAATTTTTTCATGCTAAAAAGTCAAGAACTATAAAATAGGCTCTTTAGAAGGTTTTCCCGCTTTTCTGGGATATTTTTTTGGAGTAGTTTTTATTTTTTTTACTATTATTATATTTCTTGTGGCTTCGGAAAACGGAAGATTTAAATTTATTATCTCTTCAATTTTACCGCCCAACACATCAAGTGCTTTTTTAGAAGAATCAACCTCTTCCGTACTGCTTCCCTTCATTGCAATAAAAGTCCCTCCTACCTTAACAAAAGGAAGACAATACTCAAGAAGAACAGGAAGATTAGCTACTGCTCTTGCGGCAGCAACATCGTATTTTTCTCTGTTTTCTTCCATCATACCGAAATCCTCTGCTCTTCCATGGCATGCTCTTATTTCTTTAAGATCCATTTCACTTATAACATTATTTAAAAACTTTATCCTCTTATCAAGAGAATCAAGGAGTGTAACATTTATTTTATCATAGGCTATTTTAACGGGTATACCCGGAAATCCTCCACCTGTTCCAACATCAATAAACCTTATATCTTTATTTTCTAAATATGGAATAATGCTAAGCGAATCAATAAAATGCTTTATTATTATTTCTTTATCATCTTCAATAGCCGTTAGATTTATTTTTTGGTTCCATTCTTTCAAAATATCCTTATATTTAATGAGTTTATCTATTTGCCTTTCATTTAATAAAACAGAAAACTCCTTGGATCCTTCTATTAGCATATCTACTAAATCTTTACTCATCTTTATCATTGCTCCTTTTATCTCTGTTTCTTTGCTCCATATAAACCAAAAGAACAGATATATCGGCAGGAGAAACTCCTGTTATTCTTGAAGCCTGTCCTATTGAATCAGGCTTAATGCTGTTTAGTTTCTGCCTTGCTTCAAGCCTAAGTCCATCTATTTCCAAATAGTTTATATCCTTGTCCAACTTCCTATTTTCAAGCTTTTTAAACTGTTCAACCTGCATAAGCTGTCTTTTAATATATCCTTCATATTTAATCGATATTTCAACCTGTTCCTTTACGGCGAAACTTAAATCTTCCTCTCTTTCATCTATCTCAGAAAGAGATTCATAATTAAGCTCAGGCCGGCGTAACAAGTCCGAAAGCTTTGCTCCGCTTTTTATAGGAGTGCTGTTCATCCTCTCAAGAAATGAATTTACCTTCTCACTTGGAGGAATAACTTTTTTTTCTATCCTCTCTATTTCTTTATTTATCTTATCCCATTTTTCCTTAAATTTATTGTATCTCTCATCGGATATAAGCCCAATTTTGTAACCGATTGGAGTAAGCCTAAAATCGGCATTGTCCTGCCTTAAAAGAAGCCTGTATTCCGACCTTGAAGTCATCATCCTATAAGGTTCCTTTGTACCTTTTGTTACCAAGTCATCAATAAGAACTCCAATATATCCCTCTGATCTATCTATTATAATGGGCTCTTTACCCAGCACACTTAAAGCTGCATTAATGCCGGCAATAAGACCCTGAGCCGCAGCCTCTTCATAACCGGAACTACCGTTTATCTGACCTGCCGAATACAATCCTTCAACTTCCTTTGCTTCTAATGTAAGATTGAGCTGAGTCGCATTTATGCAATCGTACTCTATTGCATATGCACTTCTCATAATAGATGCATTCTCAAGACCGGGTAAAGATCTGACCATCTTTATTTGAACATCTTCAGGAAGGCTGCTTGACATACCCTGAAGGTACATTTCTTCCGTATCAAGACCCATTGGCTCAACAAAAACCTGATGGCTTTCCTTGTCCGCAAATCTTACAACCTTATCTTCTATTGAAGGACAATATCTTGGTCCTATTCCCTTAATATCACCGGAATATAAAGGGGATCTATGGAGGTTTTCTTTTATTATTCTGTGAGTTTCTTTATTTGTATATGTCAGCCAGCAAGATACCTGCTCTTTTTCAATATTATCATTCTCAAATGAAAAGGGTACAATTCTTTCATCACCAGGCTGTTCTGTCATTTTGGAAAAATCTATACTTCTTCTATTTAATCGTGCCGGTGTTCCTGTCTTAAACCTAAAAATCTCCAGACCAAGCTCTTTTAGACTATCAGAAAGCTTATTTGCCGGAAACATTCCATCAGGTCCTCCGTTGTAGCTTACATCGCCAATTATAATCCGTGCTTTCAAATATGTTCCTGTAGTAAGTACCACTGCTTTGCATCTAAAAATAGCACCGGTATGAGTTTTAACACCAATTATTCTTTTTTTTCCATTTTCACCAACATCTGAAAGAAGATCAACTATTTCTGCCTGCTTTATATCCAGATTATCTTGTTTTTCCAAAGTATGTTTCATTTCAATCTGATATCTTCTTCTATCAACCTGAGTCCGCAATGAAAATACTGCAGGTCCCTTAGCTGAGTTTAACATCTTTGACTGTATAAATGTTTTATCTGTGTTTTTGCCCATTTCTCCGCCAAGGGCATCAATTTCTCTTACAAGATGTCCCTTTGCCGTACCGCCTATACTTGGGTTACATGGCATATTGGCTATACTGTCAAGATTAATTGCAAACAAAACGGTTTTACAACCAAGCCTGGCTGAAGCCAATGCGGCCTCACACCCGGCATGTCCGGCACCAACCACTACAATATCATAATAACCTGCTTCATAATCCATATCTAAAACCCCTTCTATTTTCCAATACAAAATCTTTTAAATATTTCGTTTAAAACCTGCTCATTTACCGATTCTCCGGTTATTTGTCCGAGATAGTAAGCCGCGTCCTTTATGTCTATGGTAATCATATCAAGAGGCATTCCGCCTTCATAAGCGGAAATTGCATTATCGATACTTTCCATACATTTGTCAATCATATTTTTGTGCCTTATATTTGTAAGTATAACTTCATCATTTAATCTAAGATTGCCCTTATTAAAGAGTCTTGTTAATTCTTCTTCAATTTTATCTATTCCACTGCCTGTTTTTATAGATACTTTAATCAAATTAAAATCCTTAAAATAATCTTCAATTTCCTTTATCTTCTCATTGCTGGATATATCAATCTTATTTAGTATTACAATATTTCTTTTATTCCTGACATTATTAAATATTTCAATATCCTCGTTAATTATACCGGTATCCGCATCTATCATAACTAAAATAAGATCTGCTTCATCAACTGCTTTCTTCGCTCTTTCTACTCCTATCCTCTCAACTACATCCTCTGTTTCTCTTATACCTGCAGTATCTATAAGCCTTATGGGTATACCGTTTATATTTATATATTCTTCAATTATATCCCTTGTTGTACCAGGAATATCGGTGACAATAGCCTTGTTTTTACCGCTCAGTTCATTTAAAAGGGATGACTTTCCTACATTAGGTCTTCCTACAATAACAACATTCAAGCCTTCCCTTATCATTCTTCCGTTTTCAAACGTGTTTGAAATATTAAAAATCAAGTTTCTTATAGGTTTTAAGCTTTCATATACCATATCTCCCGTTATTTCCTCTATATCATGCTCGGGATAATCAACAGTTACTTCAATATGAGCAATGAGCTCTATCAGCTTTTCTCTTACTTCCTTAAGCTTTTTTGAAAGCTTACCTTCTAACTGATCAAGTGCTGCCTTAGACCCTGCATCAGTTTTTGAATTTATGAGATCAATAACAGCTTCTGCCTGAGACAAATCTATTCTGCCATTTAAAAATGCCCTTTTGGTAAATTCCCCTGCTTCTGCTATGCGAGCACCTTCCTTAACAATCAACCCTAATATCTTTCTTAATACAACTATTCCTCCATGGCAGTTTATCTCAACTACATCCTCCCTTGTAAAAGATGCAGGTTTTTTCATCTTAGATACCAAAACCTCATCAAGTGTTTCATTATTTGCGGGATCAACAATACTACCGTAATTTATGGTATGAGTTTTTATATCTTTAAAATCCTTTGCTCCTCTAAAAATTCTTGAAGCTATATCAAAAGACTTTTCACCGCTTATCCTTATTATTCCTATTCCTCCCGTACCAGGAGGCGTTGATATTGCAACAATAGTATCTTCCATTGTTATACTCCTTATTAAAACTTCTCAATTAAAGGCTCAAGAGATGCACTCCTGAGCCTTATAATATCCAATAAAAATCTTTAATTATTAGAATTAATAATCCAAATAAAATAAATAAGTTACTAATCTTACATTATAACTTTCTCCATATATGACTTAATTTATTAATTAATCCCTATTTCATCGTAATTACAACTTTTCTGTTAGGTTCATCTCCAACGCTGTAAGTTCTAACGCTGCTATTATTTTGAAGTGTAGAATGTATAACTCTTCTTTCATACGGATTCATAGGCTCAAGAGTAATATTCTTTCTATATTTTACAACCCTGTCAGCAAGCCTGTTTGCAAGATTTATAAGTGTTTCTTCCCTTTTCATTCTATAGTTTTCCACATCAACAATAACTCTTTTATAATCATCATTGTTTTTATTTATAACAAGGCTTGACAAATATTGAATAGAATCAAGAGTTTCTCCTCTTCTTCCTATTAAAATACCTATATCATTACCTTTAATATTTAATGTAACCGCATCATCATTTTCTTCAAGCTCGATTTCAGCCTTAACCTTCATCTTCTCAAACAAATCATACAAAAACTTTCTGGCCTTTTCTCCCTTTGACTCACGAACAGTAACCCTAACTTTGGCCATCTTATTTCCAATTATTCCGAAAATACCTTTATTACCCTCATCAAGCACTTCAATATCAACTTTATCTTCACTGAGATTAAGTTCCTCCAAAGCCAATGAAACAGCTTCCTGTACTGTCTTTGCAGTTTTTTCTATAGAATTAGCCATTTACGCGTTCTGAACCTCCTTCTTTTTTGCCATTAGTTTATTAATAAACAGTTGTTGAAAAATCTGAAAAATACCACCTACTATCCAATAAAGACCCATACCTGCCGGGAACGAGAAAGAGAAAAATAATGTCATCAAGGGTCCTATAAACAACATGGAATTCTGCATAGGATTATCATTTTGTGCAGTAGTTAACTTTGTCGATAATTTAGATGATATATATGTAGTCGCAGCTGCCAAAAACGGTATCAATAAGAGCAAATAATTACTGCTGAAATCCTTGGGGACCGATCCTAAATTAAATCCCAAAAAATTACTAAAGCTACTGGAAAGCGTTGTTATTTTATCTATCATATCACCGCTTAAAATATTTTCAGCTCCGCTAATTTCGCCTTTAAAAAATTTTCCTATTATTTCAATTTGAACATATACATTATTAGTTGACAATTTTAGAGCATTAGCTAATTTATCAATATCAACAATGCTAATGCCTAACATATACCTTAAAGGCTTTTGAATAACCTGCCATAAAGCCAATAATATAGGCATTTGAATCAATAAAGGCAAACAACCTCCCATAGGGTTATAATTGTTTTCCTGATATAACTTAAGACTTTCCTGTTGAAGCTTTTCTTTGTCATTTTTGTACTTAATCTGTATTTCCTTTAATTTAGGGCCTAATTCCTGCATTTTTGCCATGTTATTATATTGCTTGATCATCAAAGGCATAAGTAAAATTTTTACAAATATTGTAAATATAATAATAGCAATACCATATGATTTAAAAGCAAGAGTATCATAAATAAAATACAATATTTGACCTAAAGGGTTTGCAATAAAATCTAACATATCAATAAACTACTCCTTATCCTTACTTTACTGGATCATAGCCTCCCGGGTGAAAAGGGTGACATTTTAAAATTCTTTTCACCGATTTTATTCCACCCAAAAAGGCACCATATTTCATAATCGATTCTACAGCATATTGTGAACAGGTAGGGTAAAATCTACAGCTCGGTCTTTTTAAAGGTGAAATATACTTTTGATAAAATTTTATTAAATATATTAAAAGTCTTTTTATCAATCCAATTTCTCCTGTTCAAATATATTAAGCTTTTTTAGCAAATATTTCATTTCCTTTTTTATTTCAAAAAAACCAGGCATATCTTCAGAGGATCTTACAACAAATACTATGTCAAAGCCACGCTTAACTTTATCTTCGACCAGCCTGTAGTTCTCTTTTATCAACCTTCTTAACCTGTTTCTCTTTACACTTTTTCCAACTTTTTTACTTACAGTAATTCCAAGTCTGTTTTTTTCAATATTATTATTGAGGGTGTATAAAGTAATATACTTGCCAACATAAAAACGTCCTTTTTTATAAACCCTCATGAACTCATGATTTTTTTTAAGAGGAATAGTTTTTACCATAAGCTATAATTTATCCTCATATTAATAATTAAATACCAATTAGTAAAATAAATACTAATAAATATAATATATTATTAATTATTTCTAAATTTATAGTATATTAAACAAAAAGACCACAGAATTTGCGGTCTTAAGCTGTTAATACTTTTCTACCTTTTAACCTGCGTCTTCTTAAAACTTTTCTTCCGTTAGCAGTACGCATTCTCTTTCTAAAACCGTGTTCTTTTTTTCTTTGTCTATTTTTAGGTTGATAGGTTCTTAACATCTATATTACACCTCCGTTTCATAAAAGCGGTAAAACATCGATAAATACAAGATATACTAAATTTATATTTCATATTTATTCATATTTTAAAGAAATCAAACCAATTATATATTATATTATAAATACATGTCAAGAATCTATTTTTATTACCCTGTTAAACAAAATATACCTACTTGCTTATTTGCACAAAATATTGATGATTCCACTGCATAAACTCTTTTTTTACAATAGATGTACCTTGACAACTTC
>DAOOVO010000129.1:0-9617 GCA_035370245.1 Pseudobacteroides sp. | reverse complement strand
TGTATACTTTACCGTTCCTCCATTAGGAAGTGTAACCTCAGAAAGGTTGTCTCCCAAATATTTGTACTTTACAGTCCTGCCTATATTGTCTGTTATCTGAAGTATTTTACCCGAGCTGCATGTGAATGTTATTATTTTACTTCCAGGGGTTATGATGCTGTCAATTTCACCCTTATGGTTATATGTTATTTTTAGAGTATTGCTATTTTTATCTGAAATGGAAATGAGCTTTCCGTCTTTATCGTATGTATATGTTTTCTTGTCTTTGTTTTTTAATGAAAATCCACCGTTCTCAAGTTCTGTAAGCTTATCCGATTCATTATCGTCGCTTACGTTTATCCATCCCTCTTCCTTTTTCTCAAATTCCTTAACGCTTCCATCGGGATAAACATATGTCAATTCATTGCCACGACGTTCTATCCTGCTTTCAAACTCAAATGTCCAGCCTTTTCCCATGGGGCCTATCGATTCGTCGGTTGAATTGTATTTTCTTTTTATCTCAAGATTGATACCTCTATCTTCAATCAAAAGGTCCGTTGCATCTATGTAAAAGCTTCCTGTTACAACGTTTACAGGGTCGCCTGATGTGCATATATTTTGTGCTGCCTGATTACTAGCCTTAGGGCTATTTGACTTTTTGAACACACCCAATCTCTCTAATAACGGTGTCTTCTTTTTCTTTTTATTCTCTTGTGTAAACTTTCCTGCTTTCAGTCTTTCCAGATCTGTTTTGGATACATCCGTACTTTTCCAGAACATATATTCACTCCTTGCCTTAAGTCAATTTCTTTGAGCTGCCAATTATGACACTTTTATTCTAAGAAGTTACTTTATATTCATTATAAAACAAAATTTAGTTTTGAGGTAGTTCTTTTAGGTATTATTTCAATAAATGTACCAATAAAGCAGTTATAGAAAGAATCAAAAATCTCCAACTTTTGACACTTATTTTTAAGTAATATATAATAAATTAAGGAAATTTATGAGACTCAATTTAATGTAATTAAGGAGATCAAAAACTGAAAAAGGCAGCTCCACAAGTTAAAATTCTGGAGCTGCCGATTAATTTAAACGCCGTGAACTCCTTTGATAAATTTGTTATAGAAGAAATTCATTTATTTTCTATCAAAGAATATATTCTTACCGCTTGAGCTTAACGGTATACCAAATATAATTTTGGCTTCACTACCTAAAAGCTGCATTTTCTTTACAGCTTTTCCTGCAGAGAACAGAATCCTATTGTCAACTCTTGCATCCATTGCAACACTTACAGCTGAACCAACTGCAATACCTAAGTCACTTGTATTAAATGAGCATGGGCTATCGGGATGTTTGTTCTTTTCAGCACAATCACTGAAACCGCATAGCCCGCAGTGTTTAACACCTATAGGGTTTATTTTGGTACCAATTAACACAAGTATGTCAGACTGTAGGATATTATCAGCATCCCTTATAAAAAAATCACCTGCTTCACCTTGTTGAACCATTTGCTTCATCACATCAGCAATTTTTACTATTTCATCTTTATCAACAATAGATAATACTAGATTATCCACGCCTCTTGCTTTTGGTGCAGTTCTAGCAGCTATAAGCATCTTCTCGGCAACATTCATCAAAGCCTGTCTTCTTAAATTTTCTTCAAATAAAATACTCACAGTTTATGCCCCCTTTATATTATTGTGATAAGTAATTTTTTCAGCATTTATATAAGTTTTTATATAACAATGATTGTAAATATATTATCATGAAATTTCTGTTTGGGAAACTGTTGGTTTAGTCTCCATTTGTTCTTGACTTAATGTCTTTGCCATCTTTTACCCCTTCTGTCAGGCTTCATTCTATTACCTGGTTTCATTTCATAACTACCAGATGATCAATCTTTAATACTATCGTTAATTTTTTCTTCAATACTATCATTACTATCGTTAGATTTCTCTTGTTCAGGTGCTGACACTCCTGTTTTAGCCTTTTGCAATGCATCAGAAACTGCTTCCATTATTCCCATGCTGCTGTAAGTTGCACCTGATACAACATCAACATCTGTTGATTGTGTGCTTAATATCTGACTGGTCACAGATCTGTATGCAGGATTAAACCATGGTTCATCATCTCCATGAGATACAACAACAATATCTGTAATTTTGTCATTTTTTATTGTTACGGAAACAGTTGTTGTAGCACCTCTGAATCCTCTACCCGAACCTTCATAAGTCCCATCCTTGTATACACTGCCATCTGATTTTGAAGGATGATCTGATGACGGTATATTGTTTGTATTATTTGAATCATTTGTACTATTTATATTGTTTGTATTTTTCATATCATTTGAATTAATCGCTTCTGCAATCAAGTTGCCTGTAAAATATGAACCTGACATAAATGCAACAGCTAACGTAGCAGCAACGCCTTTACGAATTTGTTCATTTGCAATGTTTACACCTGCATTACTCCTAGGACATGCAGTAATGCAATTAAAGCAGTAGATACATTCTCCTGATTTAATTTTGTCATATTTATATAGTGGTATAGCCATACTGCAGCTTTTTGTGCAAGCTTTGCAAGAACCGCATAACTGCCCGGATTTTTTTATCTTTATAAGTCTAAACCTCGATATAATTGTGAAAACGGCACCTAAAGGACATAAGTAACGGCAGAAAAAGCGTTCCACAAAAAAAGATGCCGCAATAATCGCCACCAGTATTATAAATCCTATTGTAAACTCAGTAACAGCATAAGAAAAATCCGGTAGTCTACCAAAGTCAACCAGTATACCAAAAACATTCCATGGACTTGCCGAGCCAATATTCAATGCACCCAAACTCCATACGGCAATAACAAGAAAACCAAGAATTACAAACTTTAAATACTTTAATATTCTATCTACTTTTTCATTCACTTCGAAAGAAACATTAAAAACTTTTCTAGAAAAATAATACAATAAATCGCCCATAGTTCCAAAAGCACACAGCCATCCGCAAAAAAACCGCCCTAGCAATATTGTTGCAGGAACTACTGCAATAACACCTACCAACTGTGGTATATGCTCACTAAGGCTGAAATTTTGATGAATAAGTCCTGTATAAATTTCTCTTATACCTGCAAATGCGTTCACATAAAGGCCTGGCAGCAATATAAAAAATGCTGTTTGTACAATTAATCTTACTAACTGTATAGGTGAAAACATTTTATTCTTTTTCATAAACCCGACTCCCGACTTTAAAACTTTTCTTCAAACCCATCTCCTAAAACCATTTTCAAGAACGAATAATGCAGTTGTTAGTGCATCTGTATCCATGTATTCATACGTCCCTATATCCTTATTCTACAGTATAGATACCCATTAAGTATCGCTAAAACTAGGCAAAATTGCGGTACAATTTTAAGGTTGAATTATCTAATGTGAATATTTCCACAAAAAAATGATAGGTCGCAGAAACCTACCATTTTTAACAATATTATTATTTAATATGTTACTTTTCATACACTCAATCGACTCTAAAATATCCGGATTTTATAGGTTTCCTGAATATTCTATCCCGATAAATAAAAGCAAAAATCAGAATTAAAACCACAGAAATAACAGCAAGTACTTTTAGCCAGGTGGCCTTCGGTACCTGATCAAAATTAAAACACCTTACATTAATCCACATTCGATTCAGTTCCTCATTAACATCATCCGGGAAATAACCCATTACTGCACTTCGGTCAATAACATCCTTGGGCGGATATTGGGCAAACAGTTGCCGCTTAACCTGATCAGATGATGCCGTAAGTATGTATTTGGGATCATTATTATCACCACTAAAGAAATAGCCCAATGGGTATTCTACAGTGTCGCTTTCATCTTCCGCTTCAAATTTCCACTTTACAAATTCATAAATCAAAGGGTCATCTCCACCAGAAATACTGGAAGTATAACCGATATAATTCATATTTCTAATTACATTATCCGGTCTTGATATGAAATTTATAAATGCTTCTGCCGCTTTCTGCTTATTGGGGTCGCCCTTTATTCCTGACTTTAGCATTACCCACCCATCAAGCCACAGGTTTGTACATTCCTCCGGAACAGCATAATTTAGGTAATAATCATCTTCTTCCGCTTCATCCATTGCATAAGCTGCATCCCCTGACCACTGCAGATTAGCAACAATTTTTCCTATAATCATATCTGATTTACCACTGTCAGTTTCAAAAGAATATACATTTTGTTTGATTTCCCGCAATAATTCTTGTGCTTTTGCAATAGTCTGAGGACTAGTATCATTCAGAACCTTTTCTAATTTCTCCGAATAGTCCGTACTGCTTCTAAACTCCTCACTTAGCAATAAATCTTTATTTAAAATAGCAAGTGTAGGGAAATAGGATTCTCTCGCACTGTCTTTTATAGTTACCCGTTTTGCATATTTAGGATTTGCTAGAATGGACCATGTTGATGCATCTTCCTCGCTTACCTCTTCCGGATTATAAACTATCCCAATAGTTCCCCACATATATCCGGCAGCATAGGAGCTCCATGTTTTATCGTCTATTTTACTTCTGTCAAAAATTTCTTTAATATAAGGAGATACTCCTTTAGCGTAATAATTATACTCGTTTGATAAATCGAAAAAATCCGCTGACAGAGGCTGAAGCAAGTCTTCTTTCATCAACTTTGAAAACATATATTCAGAGGGACATACAAGATCATATGTCTCTCCCAAAATAATCTTGCTGTATAAATCCTCATTGGTACCAAAAGTGGAGTATTCGACTTTCACACGTTTTTTATATGTTTCATAATACCAATCCTCAAAATCCGAAATCATCCCATTTTCACTGGTAATTGTCTCATTTTCCAGATCTATGTTTTCGTCACTTTCCCAGCCGCCTTGATCAATGTACTCTTCCCAATTGCCTATTTTCAGAACAATAGTATCGCTACTTCCTGCATTCACTATTGATACTTGTGTCATTCCGGATAATACCGTCAATGATATTAATAATATGAAAAGCAATGAATGTCTCCATATTTTTCTATTAAATCTCATTTCTACCACCTTTCTCATCAGCCTTTCTATTGATAGTAAAATTACTGATCAGTACTGCTACAAGTATGACTACAAATATCACTGTAGACAGTGCCCAAAGTGCAGTTTTTATATCTGTTTGCGAGCCTTTAGTGGCATTAACCACATAAGTACTGATAGTATTGAATGTTGCAGGCTTTGTGTAGGTAGTAATGAAATAATCATCCAAAGAAAGTGTCACAGCCAATAGAAAACCTGAAACAATCCCGGGAATAATCTGTGGAATTACAATTTTTCTAAGGGCCTTTGTGGCACTTGCACCCAAATCCAGTGCTGCTTCATATAAAGAATGATCCATTTGCTTCAATTTAGGTATAACAGAAAGATAAACAAATGGAGTAGCTAAAACAACATGACCTATGAGTAAAGGAATTGATGTGTCTTTGTCCATGCCAAAAACAACAATCAATAGTACACAGATAGAAAATCCTGTTACTACGTCCGCATTTACAATAGGAAGCTGATTGGATGCGGCCACAAAACCTCTCATCGTTTTTTTTGAATAAAAACTGCCTATTGCTCCCATCGTTCCTAAAATTGTAGAAATAACAGCACATTTCAAAGCCAGTGACATTGTTCCCCAAATCATCTCAATTAACTCTGGCGTAGTAAAAAGCCTAATATAATTTTGAATAGAAAAATTACCTGATGCTCCAATTGTAGGAGTATCCAAAAAGCTGTAAACTACAAGTACTAATATGGGAAAATAGCTAAATAGCAAAACAATGCCAAGCCAAGCAGATCTCAATATTTTCCTTATCATAGCGTTACCTCTCTATCTTGTTCCTTTTCAGAAAAACCTTTAGTCGCCCAGGTTATGACAAAAATTATCATCAATAACACGATGGATATCATAGCCCCGCTATTCCAGTCGTATGCATTGAAATAGCTTCCAATCAAACTTCCCATGTTAAACGTGCTGTTGTTTAACATGTCTAGAATTACGTAATTTGTCATTGCCGGCAGAAACACCATCGTAACTCCGCTTACAATTCCGGGAATAGACAGAGGAAGTGTTATTTTAAAAAATGCAGCAATTTTATTCGCACCAAGATCATATGCAGCTTCCAAAAGGGAATTGTCAAGTTTTATTAAAGTTGTGTACAAGGGTAGTATCATAAAAGGTAAAAAATCATATGTCATTCCTATTATTGTATTTAAAAACGGATGAAACGCAAGGTTCCCTTCTAGCATAGTGAGAACTTCCTTTAATGCTAATATTCGCAATGTAAAATTAATCCACATGGGAACTATAAATAAGGCAAGTAATACAGCTTTTTTCTTCATTTTACTTCGTGCAAGTATATACGCTACAGGATATGCAATCAGTAGACATATGCATGTTGTTGTAACTGAAATTAGAGCACTGTAAAAAAGTGTTCCGATTGTATTTTTATTAGTAAAGAAGTCTGCTAAATTTGACATTGTAAATCTGCCTTCTCCGTTTGTAAAGGCATAATAAACTATAACGATAAGCGGAGCAATTACAAAACATACTAGAAATACTGCATAAGGAATGCAAAGGTGTTTACGTGAAAAATGAATTCTCATATTCACTACACCTCCTCTTCCTTCAACGACAACTCAATACTATCTTTAGGAATAATGATACTGACATAATCATTCTCATTCCACAAGCTTTGATCATGCAAATGAACGTCTTCTCCACTTTTTGTACGAACTATGTAACGATAATGGTCACCTTTATAAATAAGAGATATTATATGTCCATTTGTTCCACCTGCATCAATATCATCACTCATTGAAGGTGCTGTTACAGGAACCTTAACCGTCACTTTAGTTCCACTCACATTGATCTTATTTCCATCTTGATCTACTAAATGATTATTTTCAATCTTAGCACTCGGGAATAAATTCGTAATATTACAATCAAATTCCCCATCTGCAAAAGACACTTTATCAACTGCTGTAATGATCCCGTCATAAACATTAACATTGGTTTCCGAATGAATGACATGGATTCCTTCCGGTTGGATATTTAGTCCGATGGATTCTCCTATAACGGCACTCTTTGTACTTTTTACCAATATTTCATTATCCCCTGATTGAACGGCAATATCATAATGCATTCCTTTGAAAATAACAGATGTTACCGTTCCTTTAATCTGTCCATTCTCCACAGTTGTCATCTCTACATCCTCAGGTCTCACAACAACATCAACATCCGAGCCTACAGGCAAATCATCCATACATTTAAACTCAGTTCCACAGAAATGAACCGTCTTATTGCCGTACATTTTTCCATCAAAAATATTGCTTTCCCCGATAAAATCCGCTACAAACACATTACTCGGTTCATTGTAAATTTCCTCCGGTGTTCCAACTTGCTGAATCATGCCATCGGACATAACTACTACCTTGTCGGACATCGTGAGTGCTTCTTCCTGATCATGAGTTACATATATAAAAGTAATGCCGAGTTTTTCGTGCATTGATTTTAGTTCCAGTTGCATTTCTTTTCGCATTTTTAAATCCAAAGCACCAAGAGGTTCATCCAACAACAAAATTTCCGGCTCATTTACTATTGCTCTTGCAATAGCAATTCTCTGCTGCTGCCCACCGGAAAGAGTAGAAATATCTCGCTTTTCAAAACCTTCCAAATCTACTATTTCCAGTGCACGTTTCACTTTCTCCCTTATTTCCTTCCGAGATAATTTTTCTTTTCGAACAATTGTATCTCCGCTTTTATTTTTATACGTTACCTCTACAATTTTCATTTTTAAACCAAATGCAATATTCTCAAAAACATTCAGATGAGGAAATAAGGCATATCGCTGAAACACTGTATTAATAGGCCTTTTGTTAGGAGGCAGGATGCTTATGTCTTTCCCATTTAAAAGAATATGACCTTCCGTTGGCAGTTCAAATCCTGCTATCATTCTTAACATTGTTGTTTTGCCACAGCCAGAAGGACCTAAAAATGTCACAAACTCTCCCTTTTTCACTTCAAGGTTGAAATCTTCAACAGCAACAAAGTCATCAAAGCACTTTTTGATGCCTTTTATCTCTATTATATTTTCCGAACCAATATTACTCATTTTTGTATCCCTTCTAAAAAAGATAATTCATTTACTTTTATTTTATTACCATTTGCAATTACATCATTATATCAAATTGTTATATCAATTTAAACTTGTCAATGAAATTTTTTTGCAATTTGTAATATTTTTTTATAAATGAATATTTCGGCTGCATTCTTTGGGAATTGACATCCAGAAGTGCCGGAATTTGCACTCCAGTTCAAATTACTTTGTATGCCAAACAGCAAGCACTTTACCATCACTCTTTTGAATTATTACATTTGGTGCAATATTATTTTTATTATTTTTAATTGCTTTCATTTGATCATCTCCCTATTTATATTCCACATGCCATTTGATTTGCAGACTCAGCACCTAGATAAGGATGTAAATTCTAAATTCGCTATAAATGATGATTGTCCTTACTAATAATACTATAGATTTTCAAAATTTACGCCTACACTTTTTTAAATTTTTAGGATTACACTTGAAAGGAATTTCAACCTTTATTACAATAAATGTAGTTGCGTTCGGTATTTTGATATTTTGTCAGATTTAAAAGGGAAATGGGTGGTCCTTACCCCTTTAAAACACTTACTGAAGTGCATTGTGTTCTATTTTCAACACATTAGATAATATTATTTCTGAATTTAACAGGCGATTCGGTAATATCAACTGAGGGGAGTTGAGTATATGAAACCCGTTTTTTCACACCCATGGAATTTAACTGAATCTGAGGCATTAATGCTTCAGAAGGAATTAGCCGGAAAAGTTATTTGTGAAGGTATATTAAATGATATTAAATATATTGCTGGTGTAGATGTTGCTTATGATGAAAAAAATGATAAACAAATTGCCGCGGTTGTAATTTTAGAACCTAACACGTTTGAGGTTATAGAGACTTCCATAGCTGAAGATGTCACACATTTCCCATATGTCCCTGGTTTGTTCTCTTTCAGGGAACTACCATCCATCATTAAAGCTTTAAGCAACGTTAAAACAAAGCCGGATTTGATCGTTTGTGACGGTCACGGTATTGCCCATCCAAGACGTTTTGGATTAGCAAGTCATTTAGGTATACTGTTTGATATACCTACTATAGGATGCGGCAAAACACTACTTCATGGGCAAGCTGAAGAACCGGGAATAAAAAGAGGAGATTTTACACCACTTATAGATAATGGTGAAATAATTGGTAATATATTAAGAACTCAGGATAATATTAAGCCTGTGTACGTTTCTATTGGTCACCGCATTTCATTACAAACCGCTTGTGAATGGATTCTAAGACTTTCTCCAAAATACCGCCTTCCTGAAACAACACGACAGGCAGACCATGCAGTTAAAATGGCTTTGGCTGAATATAATTCGGCTCAATAACCTTGCTTTTAAATCCAGGTAAATTGATACAAGCATAAATATATTGGTTGTAAATTTATATTTCTTTAATTGAGGGAGTGTAAATAATTTTGTGTATTGGGATTTTATGTAAATCCTTCTTTAGCAA
>DAOOVO010000128.1:0-9851 GCA_035370245.1 Pseudobacteroides sp. | reverse complement strand
TTTTTAGACTATTTGTTCGAGGCCTTCGTGTCAAGTATTATTATACAACATCAGAAATAGACTTGGCTTGGCTGATCATAAACAATAAAATTAGGAACTGATGACGTTACCATATTACTAAAGAATATTTGAAAAGCTAATGTTGCTGCAATATGATATGCAAGCCAGTTTGATCCACTACCAATTTCCCATAAATAATCATCTCGCCCATCATCAGATGATACTATTACTGTTAAGTTTTTATAATCTATCTTTATCGGATCATTGGGTCTTTCCGAATCAAGTAAAGGAACTAATTTCATTGCATTTGACGATATAATTCTAATAGCAGTATCGATCTTTTTTTCAATTGCATTTTCATCTACTTGTTTTTTAAGATCATCTAACTCTTTCAGTATGCGATTAATTTCATCTATCAATTCACTATCTGTACCTAATAAATCAAATGTTTCGCTGGCATATTGAACCTTACCTAAAAATCTAGAAATGCCCTCTAATGTATATTTCTCATTTTCAGATACATTTTTCATTTCGCTCTGGATTTTGATTCTTTTTTGCACTGCTGATAAACGCTCGCTTAATATGCCTATTTCCTTCTTTACATTTTCGTATTCTCTTTCAAATGCCGCCGGAATAGTCTTTGTATAACCGGCCTCTTCCTCTAGCTTTTCTAAATTATTATAAAGCTTTTCAAGAACACTATTTTTAACATTTGTAGTTCTGCAAATAGGACAAGTACTATTCTGTTCACTCAATGAACGAAGCCACTTTGAAATATTTAAACGTTCTACTTGAATTGATAACGAATTTCTATAAGTATCCATACTATCAAAGAGTTGAGACATCTCTGTATAGCGACTTTTGGATTTTGCCAATTCCATAGCAACAGAATTTTCTTCTTTTCTTAATTCTATCATTTCATGAGAAGCAGCAATAATTTTTTCACTGTCAATATTTGCATCCCAAGAATTTTTATTAATTAAATCCTTAAGTAGATCAACTTGTGCATCAAATGATAAATCATCTATTTTAAGCTCCCTACTAATAATTCCATATTCTTGTGCTAGGCTTACCCAGCCTTTGATTTCTATCTTCCATTTTTCAGAAACATCTTTTAACTTTTGTAAATCTCTTTGTTTTCTATTTAATTCTCTCGTTAAGTCATTAATCTGTTGACGTTTAGCAAGAATTTCAGGAGTCACGGCTCCTAGAATGTAGGGAAAAATATTAATTAGTTTTGTCCGGTGCTCTGTAGTATCTGCTTTATAGAATAGCGTATTTGCATTAGCTACAATATTTTGGGGTTGAAAACAGAATGCCATTAAATCTCTAAATGATGGACGTCCAAAAAATTGATTATTGGTATCAGCATCAATATCAAGAAATGACAATTTAGCTGTTTCATCCAAAAACCGCTTTACATTCTGTCTGGTAGTGTTCTTAATTACTCGTGATGGAATTTCTACTGATTTTCCTTCTAGTAAGAACATATCATCCGTTGATTTTTGTAAGCCGGGTTCTTTCCTTGCTAATAGGATCTCTTTTCCGTTTGATGAAATTAATATGCCAAACCAGCTACATGCATTTCGAATAGTTTTAACAGGAATATAGCAACTACCTGATCCAAGGCAGTAATCGATAATTGGTATTATTGCTGATTTACCTGTTCTGGAAGCACCAGTAATAATATTTATCTGATTTAATTTAAACTCGATTTCTTTGAAATCATATTGTTCCTTTTTAGGCCACAAAATTAGTTTTTTTATTTGAAAATCCATGCTAAAACCTCACTTTCAATATTTGGGATATTTCGTGCATAGTTAATCTTGCACACCAATTACCCAATTTTTCTGCAGCTTTTCCTAATCGTTTTACTGAAGCAGATTCATTTTTCTTTTCAGAAGTAGTTATTGGGAAGACTAATCCGCTTTCTGCATCTATAGAAATGAGATTAGCATGTATTGCAATTTGCAAGGACTCTAATGTAAGATACTTTGTCTCCTCACTGGCTTTATGTATATGGGAAATCATATCATTTTTTAAAACTTTAGTAGTAAGGAATTTATCTGCAAAATATCTTAAGCCGGATTGCTTTTGAGTTCCTGCAATAATATCAACCAAATCAGCCCTAAAAACGATTGGTAATACAATAAAAAATAATTGAAACGGTATAAATGAGGTATTATATTCGTAATAACCTCTTGAAAAATTCCATATTATATATGCACCTAATGCTGGATTTTGCACATTCTCAAATTCTTTAGAGAGACTCCCCATTTTTACTCCTCCTCTCTTTCAAAATCTTTTTGTACTCTGGATGCCACCCTATGCTTTCGTCATCTGCTAAGACATGAAAGCATCCTGATGTAAAAAAGGAAGGAGCAACAAAAGCCCCCATATCTACTTGCTTGTCTTTACATTCAAAATATAATAACTTACCTCTCTCGTTTTCCTCTAAACTTTTTTGGGTAATATCTAATATCTTTTTCTTATTGTTCCATATTCTGACTAATTCTTCAGAAAACGAAGAAATTGCATCTTTGCTGATATCTCCTTTTTCTGCCCAAGCTGTTCTATTTGCCGATGCACGCAAATAATCGCTAACAGCTTCTATTTTATCTGTGTAGTCACAATCCACAATATCCAATTGCTCCACATATACTCTAAATGCTCCTAATTCGTTATTTATCATGTCCTTCGAAGGCTTGGGAGCTATCTCAACTAAGCTTAATTTTTGATTAACTTCTCGGTATTTTGCAGTTAATTCATTTCTGAAATCTTTATTATATATAATCATTGGCTTTCTATCTTCTGCTAATTCAGCAGTTCTTTTATCAATCCATCCCAACATGTAAATAAACATTATATCGAGAGATTCTTTTGCAATAAAAGCCTTTTCCACAAATCTTTCATATAAGCTTTCAGTATGTTTTTTAGATAACGTTTCGAGTTTAAACTTTTTAATAACCTTACAAGCATCTGACTTATTCTTATCAGAAAAGAAGGTTCGAATGTAATCTGCATATTCATCGCCAAACTTCTTTTCATTTCCTTCTTCATCATAAAATTCTTTTTTCGCTGTTTCCCAAGCTTGACGGGCTTCTTCGTCCGTAGTCACATTATTAAAAGAGTCAACAATATTGCCATGCTTATCAACAGTAATTAATAACTTACAACTTGTGCATTCAATATCAATCTCTTTTTCTTGTACAGCAACTAACCAATTATATAATGTTTTCCACAAATCAGTAGCTCTATCAGATACCGGGTTTCTATTGGACAATGCACTTTTTGCCTGTATTGCTTCCCTTGTCCCATCTGATTTTTCCACACCAATGTCATCGAAGACTTCAACACTAACAGCGTCTCCTTCTTTGCAGTCAAGTAGCTCGTACATCATATGCCTGACTTGAAGCGAGTAAGCATAAACTTTATCTGGTACATGTGTATTACTTAATCTAATATTCTTCATTGATGAGCCACCCCCTTAAAAACATCTTGGTTAGCAGATTTTTTATATCTTTGCTGGCCAGATGAAGTCTTTTCTATAGGGGTTACCTCACTATTTGCTGTATTAATATAATTAAGGAATAATGTACCTAGCAACAGCCGATCACTTCTTGATATTCTATTCCATTCATAGCCTTTGAATAAATCCCTTAACAAAAAGATTTCACCGGAATTAATGTTAGATATTTCACTTATTGCCATTTTTAATAATTCATTAGCATTTGGCATTTTTTAACCCCCAAGATAAGAATATCAATATCAACAACATTGTTATTATAATTGTATATCTTTAGGGGATTTGTTTCAACAAAAAACGCTCAATTTTTCCAAATTCTCTAAATTACCTGATTTTATATTTGCTGCCAACACTAAAACCCTCAACATAATGAGGATTTTAGTCTTAACAGCTTTTATCTCCAGCAGGAACAGCCTGGCTATAACTATTCCTGCCTATTTCTTACTCATGAATTTATAGTGTCAGACACAGCACTTAAGCACTGATTTGCACAACAAAAAGCTCTGCTGACTAAATCCCAGCAGAGCTTTTCTAGCTTAATGCTATTCTACTCTCTAACCACCAAAGCGACGGCCTCACAATGCCCTGAGCGCATGAAAAAGATAAACCTCTAAATCCTTAGATATCTAACAAACCTTTACGTTGCTGCTTCACACCATTAGCGAGATTCAATGCTGTGACCGCCTACGCTAGTTGGCGGTCACAAATTTAATATAGAAGGCGCTATTAAAATAGTGATGAGGCAGGAAAATTGGCGAAATATAGAGAAAGCCATCCCTTTAAAAAATACAAGGAAATGGCTTCTTCATCTTCGAGACACGGGAGTCAAGAGTTTAACGGCCTTTCTCCCAATGCTCCACAAGAACGTTACGTTTTATGCAACTTAAAATAATCTTAGGTTTTCCCAGATTTGGAACAGTTTTTTACATTTTTTCAAAGGGTTTTACCCTTCTCATAACCTTTGATATAGGCGCCTCGCTGACGAAAGGGGGAATAATGGGGTCATCATCTGGGGTAATTGCGAAAGCAAGCCAATTATCTTCACCGATTTCCCAGCAATTTTTAATTTCAATAGTCTTCTTTAATATTGAATAATTGTAAAGAAGTTCCGGTTGCTTGGTATTTGGATTAATGTATGCGGGAACGAGATAGTATTTCCATTCTGCGTTTATAACCTTTATAACATTTTCAAAACCTGTAAGATTTTTATTATTTTCTGCTTCCATAGTACGAAATCTCGATGGAATAGAAATGTACTTTGCTTTACCTGATGGCAATAAAACATTAGTATTTGCAGTAAATATTGCTTTATAGTGATGTGGAAAGTTCTTGTTGATTCCTTTGATTAATCCGACTCTAATAATATCTTTTTCATCAGCTTTTCCAACCAAAGAAATCCATTCTTTGAATATTGCAATACCAGCGTTTATATCTGTAAAAACCGGTGCTAAAATAGGTGGCCGATAATCTAAACTGAGAGCAAACATCATACCTTTCCATTTTGCCTTATCCCACAAAGGAATATTGATTACTGATATAATATCTATGTCTTTGTGACTAATAGCTTCTGGATTAAAAACTTCTGAATCAGGTAATCCACGTTTTATTTTGTAGGACTCTCCTTTTTCAGAGTCGGCTTTCTCAGTCACAGCTTTTATTTCTAACGAGCTACTTCTTTTAAGTGGATATTCTTTTTCGTCAGAAGAAATCCAATTATTAATTGAAATAGCATCTTTCCCAAATAAATCAGCAACTACAAAAATGCTACCCGTAAAATCTAATGCCCTATGAAGAACTAGGTCATCTTTTGACATGCTTTCAAGCTGTTCCTTTGCATCTTTAAACACAACTATATATGGAATAATCTCGGCAAGAAAACGAAGAATAAACCCTTTTGTAATACTCTGAGCTTCTCTAAAGTCTGATTGTGGAAAATCAGAACACGATATCGTGAACTGTGGCTTACCATCTACATCTTCTTTCTGATAACAAATTTTAAATTCTGCCGTTGGAACATATTTTACCTTAATATTAACCTTTGGAGTGAAACTCATCATTTTGTCTATAGTACCTGTTGCGAGAAAACTCTCAATTGCAGCTAAAATACTTTCAGATAATTCAATACATGGGAATTTTAAATCAGATTCTACGATAATATAACAACCAAGAATTTTTGATTTAAGGTATTCAACATTATTTAATCCTAATATCGGAGCATCAGGTATTTGTTCTTTTGCAGGCTGGTTATACCATAAAGACATAAAGTTATCAATGGCACTTTCATCATGGTTATATACTTTTTGAATTTCCTCATCTAAATGGCCCAAAGCATATTTCAACGCAATAGCAGCCATGTGAAGTCCGTTTCTGTCTAACACGTCAGGCATCAATGTTAATTTCTGCAAGTCATCAAGAGGCGTTCTGAAAAACAACATACCTAATATTGCATCGTATAATTCTATATTATTAATTTTTTGCAGCTTTTCAGCATCGTAACCAATTGATGACAAAAGTCCTTTCACAATATTATCAAGTTTAAACCATTCCATTGTTTGTGGGATTCTTCCCATCTTAAGTTCCAACATTTTTATACTCTCTGAGCAACCGACCAAGATAGGATTTAAATTCCCATATTTCATATAATCAGTCAGGCTAATGAAAAAGGCATTAAGATAAAAGCCGCGTGCTGCCCATAATAAAGCTGCTTTTTCGCAAGCATACCCAATTAAGAACAGTGCCGCTAATAACTCTTTTTTACTCTCTTCTTTATAAAGTTTAAGTAACGCACGCCCAAGATAACGTATAGCACTGTATGGCTTATTATCAATAAGCTGTTTACCCCTGTTCAAAAGCATTTGAGCTGCAACCGATTCCTGCTTCCGATTGCTCGACACTGATACCAAGGTTTCAAACAACGTATCAAAGTTAGATGATTCTTTAATTGTTGGTGCAATACCCATAATCATTTTTGAAATTGTATCAAGGCTAAAGTCTAGAACACCATCACACTCGTTAATAATTTCCGTAAGTTCATCTAACAACTCTTTTTGATCATACCCAAGTATTAATTTTACAAAAACAAAATTTGCTTTAGCTTCTATGGCTGCGTTAGGCCGATTTTTATCGTCAATAAATCTTTTGTATTCGGATATTAACGTCTCTGTATGAAGTTTGAAGTTTTTTTCTTCAGGATTCCCAGAAGTAATAGTAAATAAATTCATCCAAAGATTTGTTAAACGCTCAAGGTCAAATACGTTTATTCCACCGACAACAAGCTTTTCATATTCGCAGTATTTATTATAGAACTCATCAAATTCTTGATACCACCAGTACAGAGTCCAAGCCCATTGATAGGAACATTCTTTTTTCTGGACAATGGTACCGTATTTGCTAGCTAGAGTTGAGGCCCTCATAAAACGTCCCATAGTTTCATCAAACGGCAATTCTAATTCTCTGCTTAATATGGCAGATTCTATTGCACTTTCTACTAATCCAACATCTTTAATTCCATCAGCAATACTTTGTTTTATTTCAGTCTCTAGCTTATCCAGATTCTGTTTGCGTTCATAATCTAAAGGTCCAATACTTTTCTCATTTATAAATGAATCTGATAATGCGAATGATTCAACGGCAATTTGCTCATGATGGTTATTAAAAAGCTTATCTAACAACCACGACCTGTCCAATATTTTAATACTAACACCATGTAAAGTTGATAATTCATCTTCTATTGATGCTCTTTTTTTATCAGGAATGTATTGGTTGCTTATAAAGAAAATCTTTTTATAATCTCTGTTTGTTGAGATAATATTCTCAACATCCGTTTTAACTTTAGATCTCCAATCCTTTTTTGCACTAATAGCAAACGCCCATCTTTCAGAGGCTGTTTCTCTTCCGATTCCACTATACCATGTTAAAGCAAGATCGTCTGAAACAGGATATGTTTCTGAATCTACTTTACTATCACCACCGCCGGTTGGCCCAGTCTGCGGTAATAAATTAGGGCATATTTCATATTCAGCCATACGCTTACAAAATAACTGAAATTCCTTTTCTTGGCTTCTATTTGTGATGCTGTTTAAGTAATAATCAAAAAATTCTCTATTAAGCTTGGCTTTTCTTACAACTGTTGAATCTGAAAATTCGTCTGGCCTTGTTGATTTTAAGAACTCATACGGAGACATAGGTTTATCCATGTATATCTCACCTCTGCTTGAGTCTTTCTTCAAGTCTATTGGTTACCATTAAATCTAACGTTAATATTAGAAACTTTAAAAACACAGAAACAGGCTTCAAATTAGCTTCGGTTGCTGTCTAACCTTTTTCATCTTTAAAAATCCAACTTCCCATTATAAAATAATTTCGTCTATAATCACATTATAAACGATACAAAAATACCAAAGGATTACATCTTGTTTTTGCCCTTTTTACGAGCATCAACAGGCTTGCCCGCATCTTCGGAATTGCCCATGCCCAGCCTAACCGAACCGCCCCTGCAACCCGTCCTTGCTCACATAGGTGTTGCACCCTACGCTGGGATATTCCCTATTTTTCTGCTGCTTCTTTTGCTGTGATATAATCCATTCTTTATACCTCGCAGAAATATTTTCCATATAATATTGTATACAAAGAAACGAATGAAAACAATGAATTTTGTGAATATATTTCTGTGAAGAACTATTTAAGCAAATAATATACATGAATAAAACAACCACCATTCTGCTTTTACAATTTGGTGGTAATTACTACGTTCTTCTTTTTGTGCTATATGCATCTATTTAGTCCAATATCTTTTTTATACACTCAAGGGTTACTCAAAATCAACAAAATAAAGAAAATGCCACAAACACTTGAATTATCAACCTTTCACCCGCTCAATCCTCGCGACGGTTTCTGTATACCTTGATGGTATGGAATAGATAAATTGCTCAGTAAAATACACCAAAAAAGATGGTAAGTGTCTCCAAAAAATAACTTACAGTCATCCCAACTTATCATCAAAACAACTATGAGATACCAACACATCTCGGCTCTCTGTAAGAATTCCGCTTTTTTAAAAACTATAGATGGTAAATTGGGTACTTGTTACTGCTGGTATCATGGCACTTAGCTCAAATAATACAATACATATCGTCTTGAATATCGACTATCATTAGGTTCTGGACGGTAAATAGACTCGTAATACTCCCGTTTTTCATCAATACAAATACACAGTAATTTGCGATAACAACGACAAATCTCGGTTAAGAAGTCTTGGCGCACCCGAAGTCTAAAGCCAAGTGACAATTTCTCCCGTGTGTAACACTCATCTTGGTAGCCTTCCTGCCATGCCTCATACTTGGCAACAACTTCACCATTTCTGAGAAGATTCAACCCTTCAAACGACAGATTGAATTCCTTTATGATGAAAGAGGTCAGAGTACACACATTTAAGTACCCCAAAAAAGTTAAAGGATTCTCGTGCTCAGCGATAATCGGGATACATTCGTCTGACTTTTCCAAGACTCTGTGTCCTCTACCAGATAGTTCTATCTGAGTCTGTTTAATTGTGACAGACATTGAGGAATTTGGGAGGATTCTCTCGGTCCATAATTCAAGTTCATCTAACCTATAGGATCCACCGTACACCTGTTGAGGGATCAGAAATCCTTGCAGGGAGATCTCTTGTCTATATGGAACATTGTACGTTTCTTCCTGAGCCATTCTCCGCTTCTCAAATATTGTTATCCATTCTCCATCATCACCCTGGATTCTTGTATCTCCAATTTCCAGAGATTTGAACGCGTCCAGCTCGCTGAACCAGGCCTCTTTGTCATGGACATTAAGTGGCTCGATGTCTAGAGGGCGCGGCATTAAACCACGGAAAACATATTCCGGATCGGCAGGCTGGATTGTCTGCCAGAGCCAGTTAATCTGTTCTTTGCTCATCTTCAGCTTTATAGCCACTTCGTCCAGTATGCCCCAAAGAGTCTCTGTAACAAGTTCCTGAAATTCGGTTGTAATCCAGACAACAGGCCAGCCCTGCGGATGTACATGGCCGTACCAGTCATCTTTTACACGGTCTCTCTCATCATCTATCGACCATTTTTGGGCAATCAGTCGTTCTTCAATGGCAGCCACAAGACTCCCCGGAGGTACTTGAAGAATTTTCTCCATCAACTCTACCTGCTTGGAAAAATCAAACAGGGTGTTTCGTTTTAGAAAATTCTTGAATTCAGGAGTAGAACAAGACGGAAGTATATATGACGAATAATATATGGCATCTGAGTAATTCTGATGTTGTATAATAATACTTGACATGAATACTTAGAACAAATAGGCTAAA
>DAOOVO010000127.1:0-10059 GCA_035370245.1 Pseudobacteroides sp. | reverse complement strand
TTTATATAGAATTCAATCCCAAAGATTTAAGGTGCTAACTTCTAAAGACGGGTATTGCAAAACATCTCTTTGGATTTATATTGGATGCTCTTTTATATTATACACTATAATTTTTTACAAAAACATCTTGAAAATAAAATTAATTTGGTACTTTGTTGTCAAGAACAGAAATTTTATAATTGCTTTATTGTTATATATAATAAATATATACTTTTCTTACAATATGTACTATTAATAGAATAGTGTATGCTTGTAATTATATGATATAAAATTATGCCAAAATTTTCAATTGAAAATGTGGACAGGTATGGGATAAAATGGCTTGAAAAAATTTAAAAGTTGTTGTATAATAATATTATTATTACACTATTCAATTGTGATTTAATTCCCATTCGATCATTATCCCTCCTTAATTTTTGGAGAGACATGTAAGAATTTAGTTAAATCCCAAATAGTTAAGGAGGTAAATTAATATGTCAGACAAAGCGTTAGTATGTAAGGATTGTGGAGCAGATTTTCTTTTTACGGAAGGAGAACAGGAATTCTATAAAGAAAAAGGATTCCAAAATGAACCGCAAAGATGTCCAACATGCAGGAAAGCAAAAAAAGCTCAACGTAGCGGATTCGCTAATGGAAGAGGAAGTTCAGGAGGATATGGCAGTAGCAGGTATTGATAATTGAAGAAATATAAAGGAGAGTTAAGCTCTCCTTTTATTTTTAACAAATTACATCATCTTTTTCAAAACTACATTTCTGTAAATATATTCAATAAAGCTTAGCCATAATTGACTTGCCATCACACAATATCTCATACCCAAAAATCGACAAAGAAAATTTATGAAATATCTTAAAATAACTTCCATCACAATTAATATGCGAAATATGATAAAATATGTAGTATAACAAAAGTTTATAAAGGAAGCTTGTACATATGAAAAAGTATAAAGGTGAAATAATTTTTTCTATTGCCGGAATTGTCTGTGGCATTATAGCATATTTATTTATTTTGAATTTTTTTTGGGTGGATACTTCTCCGGAAGCTGCACCTGTAGTTATTTATAATACACCGACGATTGAGCCTACGCCTACACAGTATATGACTCCAACTCCAATTCCTACTGAGGAAGTGATAGACTACGATTCCATACCGGGTATTACTGAAGGTCAGTCTTATCCTGACGACCTTGTTGCCGATGGAAGCACCAATATATTAATTATCGGAGAAGATAAGGTAGCAGGGTTGTATGATACAATAGGAATTTTGAGTTTGGATGATGACGGGAAAGTAGCAAAAATAATCATGATTCCAAGAGATATGTATATAAATTACAACTTGAAAGTGAGGCATCATCTTGAGACTTTAGGCAGAGCAAATAATGCTGCTTTTTATAAGATAAATGCTGCATATAACATAGGAATTCAGATGAAATATGAAGGCAAATTCAACACCAGTGCAATAAATTTTTTGGCAGACATAATAAAAGAGGTATTTAGAATAGAGATAAGGGATTACATAAAGGTTAATACTGAGGGCTTCAGGCAAATTGTAGATCTGTTTGGCGGAGTAGATATCAATGTTCCTTATGTGATGAATTATGATGACCCTTTTCAGAACTTATCCATACATTTGGATAAAGGACTCCAGCATCTTAACGGAGAACAAGCTGAGGGATTTGTAAGATTTAGACAGGGATATGATGAAAATAATGTATTCAGAAGCTATGGAGATATTGAAAGGAAAAAGAATCAGATAGCATTTTTGAAAGCATTTGTAAACCAGAAAGTGACTTTGGGTAATATAACTAAAATACCCGGACTTATAAAGACACTTAACAAGAATGTAAAGACAAGCGTTGACGCAGGAGACATACTTACTGCATATATGGGTAACCTTAAAGACATTGCTCTTAAAAAATACACTATTGAAAGCATGACTGTAATTGGAAAGAACAGTAGTATTAACGGTTCATACTGCTATATTGTGGGTGATATAGAAGGGATAACAAATTAGTGAATAATAGCCGCCATAACAAATATTGATTTTGCTATGGCGGCTATTTTGCTTAAATAGTTTTTATAATTACATAGTACGTTTCTTAGCCATTCATTGATTATCTCAAAAAGCAATAAAACTTATAGTGTTTTTTTAACAAGTTCCCATAAAACATCACAAAGCTCGTCGTTTTCATGTTGGAATCCATATTTATTTGAAACGGCCTTATTGCCTATTTCGCAGAAAAGGTCATCTGTTTCGGCAAGAATGTAAAATTGATCATGTGATGGAGCTGTTTTGCTCAGTATTTCTATCATCTGCCCAATAGAAAGAAGCGGCAGACATTCATCCTTTATAAAAGAACTTGGGCGGCAATCGCTAAAATTCTCATCGTAATCTTCAACAACTTCTTCCTGCACATTATCATATTCATCCTCATCTTCATATTCATTTTCGTCTTCATCTTCATCATAATATGAATCTTCATCATTGGAATAATTTTCATCATCATTTTGGGAGGTTTCATCAGTTGACTCCGAATCGTCAGGATTTTCGTTGCTCATATGTGTAATGTCATGAAGTAAAAACCTGTAGCCATTGTATATTTCTATATCACCTATGACAAATTCGTAATCTTCATACTCCTCATTTATGATATCCTTGCAAATGGATGCTACGGCATGGTCGAATTTACTGGGTTTCCATAAGGAATTAAGATTTTGCTTTTGCTCAGGGGTCAGGGATTTCAAATCCTCTACAGTTATTCTTTGCTTCATAAATAAACCCTCCTCCTAAATAATTAGACAAGAAATAAAATATAAAACATTCAATTCGGAATACTATTATTATATTTGTAGTGCTAAAATATTACAAGAGGCATAAAATATGATGCTCTTTATTCAACACAAATGGAGGAACTTGATGGATAAATATTTATATGAATCACTCAGTAATTTTTTTATAAATTATGTTAAGAGTTTTTATATTGAAGATGAAGAAACAAATTTCAACTTAAAATTAAAGGAAGAGCATACTATGAGAGTGTGCACCAATATTACCGAAATCGGTAAAGAAATAGGACTTGATGAGTCGGAACTTATACTTGCAAAAACAATTGCATTGTTTCATGACATAGGAAGGTTTGAGCAATTTTCAAGATACAGGACTTTTTCTGATGCAAGGTCGGAGAATCATTCTGAGCTTGGAATTAAATTGCTTATTGAGAAAGATGTATTGAATGAACTTACTGACTATGATAGAAATGTTGTGATAATGGCGATTAGAAATCATAATGCTTTAAAACTGCCTGATATGGAAGATGCAAAAGCATTAACATATGCTAAGCTCATAAGGGATGCGGATAAACTTGACATACTTGGCATATTGTTCGAGTACTATAAAAGCCCCAAACATTATGAACACTTGAAGGTAGGTGAATCATCCGGGATTAGAGGCATATCCAGTAATATAATTGAAAGTGTACTGAATTTAAAGCATATTAAATTCAGTGACGTTAAGACTTCCGATGACATGAAGCTTTTAAGGCTTTCATGGATATACGATATAAATTACAAGATTACACTTATGAAAGTTTTGGAAAGAGGATACCTAGATGCAATATTTGAGGCATTGCCAAATACGGATGAAGTCACTAAGGTGCGTGAAAGATTGCTCAAGTACATCAGCTCTTTTGTTGGCAGAAAAAATATATGATACATAAAACAAACTGCGATATAAATTCTTTTTGTGATTTATATCGCAGTTTGAGCATTTTGAGGAAATATCTTTCCGTATATAATTTGTTTAAAGAATTAATAGGCATTATATTTTATGGCCTATTGAACCACCCATCTTATCAATCCGGTTTCAAATTTATTAATAAGATCTGGATGGAAAGGTAATACCCTAAATGTATAACCGTACTCACCGCCATCGGAAAAGCTTATGTCGGCACTGTATCTGTATAGGCCGTATTCTAATTTTTCCTCAAGTTTCATTTCTATAACTTCGGCATTCTCAATCAAATTGTTTCTGCCGATGTTGCCATAATATACTTCTACCTTTACAGTTCCGGGATCAATAGATCCAAGATAAACAGAAGTAGAGATTTTTATGGTTTCGCCCGACTTGGTTTTTTGCTCTTTAAGCTGGTTCATGGTTTTGTCGGAAATAATTTGTACCTGTGACCAACTATTTTCTATATTTTGCTTCCAATCAGCCAATTCTTTGGCAAAGCTGAAGTTGTTTGCCGTCATCTTGGCTACTCTTTCCATGGTAGGTATATAGAATCTGGTGGTATATTCCTGAACCATCCTGTGAGTGCTGTACTGTGCAGTTAATGACTTTATGGATTCTTTCATAATTTCAACCCATTTAACAGGTGTACCGTTTTCGTCACGGTTATAATAAGTCGGAATTATTTGATTCTCCAATATGTTGTAAATGGATTCACTGTCTGCGTTATCCTGATTGTATTCGTTGTCATAATAAGTATCATCACCTATTGCCCAGCCGTTTTTGCCGTTATAGCCTTCACACCACCATCCGTCAAGGATGCTGAAGTTAATGGCTCCGTTTATGCAAACTTTCTGACCGCTTGTTCCGCTAGCTTCAAGAGGACGTCTTGGGTTATTGAGCCAGATATCAACTCCCTGAACCATTATTCTTGCAAGTGTCATGTTATAGTTTTCCAGTAAAATAACCTTTCCTTTGAAACCCTCTTGTTTTGCAATATCATTGATGTTCTTAATAATTTCATGTGCGGGTCTGTCTGCAGGATGGGCTTTACCGGCGAATATTATCTGAACCGGCATTTCTGGATTGTTCAATATTTTCAATATTCTTGCAACATCCCTGAATATGAGATTTGCACGCTTATATGTTGCAAATCTTCTTGCAAAGCCAATGGTAAGTGCATTGGAATCCAGAATAGAGTCCACTTCTTTAATGCTTTCCACAGATTCACCATTTGCTATTTTTTGTTCTTTCAGTTTGTTGCGGATATAGCCTATCATTTTAGTTTTCAACACACAGTGGGTTTTCCATAACTCATCATTCGGTATGTCATTAACCTTATCCCAGACAGACTTGTCATAAAGCCTTTCTTTCCAGTCTGCATCAAGATATTTGTCAAATATGTGCTTTATACTTGGTGAGAGCCAGGTTAATGTGTGTATTCCATTGGTCACATGTGTGATAGGTACGTCTTCTTCAGGCAGTCCGGGCCATACATTATTGAATATGTTACGTGACACGGCACCGTGCAATTCACTTACACCATTTTTCCTTCCCGACAGGTTAAGAGCCAGAACAGTCATGTTGAAGTTCTGATGCTCACCCATTCTAAGACCAAGGTCTAAGAATTCATGCCTGCTTATACCCAAAAGCCCCCAGAAATTACCGAAGTATTTATCAATCATATGGATTGGGAATACATCGTTACCTGCAGGAACAGGAGTATGGGTGGTGAATATGGATGATGAAGACACAATTTCCTTTGCTTGTCTGAAAGGAATCTTATGTTCTTGTATAAGCTTTCTCATTAACTCCAGTCCCATAAATGATGAATGGCCTTCATTCATATGGTAAACCGTAGCTTTTATACCAAGAGCTTCAAGTGTTCTAATTCCACCGATTCCCAGGAATATTTCCTGCTGAATTCTTGTTTCCTGATCACCGCCGTAAAGCCTTGCAGTAAGAGAACGATCATGGTCGTTGTTTTGTTCCACATCGGTATCCATAAAGTAGATAGTGACACGTCCGACTTTGACCTGCCAAATTTGTGCAAATACAACCCTTCCGGGGAGCTCAATGTTAATGATTACCCTTTCACCGTTTTTGTCCAATGCCGGAGTTATGGGAAGCTGTGAAACGTTTAAATCGGTAAAATTTGTTTCCTGCCATCCATCGTGGTTGATTCTCTGACTAAAATAACCTTGCTTATAAAAAAGCCCAATGGCCGTAAAAGGTATTCCCAAATCACTTGCAGACTTACAATGATCGCCCGATAGAACACCCAGACCGCCGGAGTAGATAGGCAAAACCTCATTTAAGCCATACTCTGCTGAAAAATATGCAATCATATTATCCTTTTTATCGGGATAATTTCTGCTGAACCAGGTGTCCGTTTCGCTCATATAGCGGTCAAAACTTGCTACAACATCTTCATAACGTTGCATATAGTCAGAGTCGTTCAATTTTTGTTCTAACTTTTTTTGACTAACTTCCTGCAAGAATCTTACAGGGTTTTTGTTTAGCTTTTCCCACAGTGCCAGATCGATTTCTCTGTACAGGTCTATTGCATCTGAATTCCATGACCACCATAGATTATATGCAATATCCTTCAACCTGCTAAGCTTTTGTGGTATTACAGCTGTTACTTTTATCTTTCCTAAAAGATACATATGCAACCTCCATTTTTTATCGTGTTATTTATTATTACCAATTTTTTATTAATAATATCAAATTATATAAAAATCTATTAATGTATTATCGAATAATTAATATTAATATATACAAAAGCAGGCCTACATGATATCAAAACAGCAATGCTATTTATCATGAAACATCGGACATAAAATTATTATATTAATTACAGTACATATTATGAAAAAACGGCTAAACATTTTACATGTCATGAAGAACAATTTTGAAAAGCATTTTACAAAAACAGACAATAACAAAGTATAAATTAATATACTTTTGTTGATACAACTAAAAGCTTTAAAAGAATAAAAAATTTATATAAAATATAATATCATAAATTCGGAAGTTTTGGTATAGTTTTTTTAAAAAATATATTATTTATTAGTTTATATGCTAATGAAATCTAGAAAAGCTAAATATTACTGAAATAAAAATTTTGAAATTCAAGAAAAATAATTGTATGATAAAAAGATACATTATTTATGGATTAATAGGATGGAATATTGAGGTAATATGGACCGGTTTGCATTCATTGATGGTTGGTGACCTAAGATTAAGCGGGTTTACTAATCTTTGGATGTTTTTTATATATGGATTGGCAGTTTTTCTTGAACCCATTCATGATATAATAAGTAGGTGGAGGTGGATTACCAGAGGAATAATCTGGGTGTTGGTTATTTGGGGAATAGAATATTCCACAGGCTTAATTCTGGAAAATATAATACACCTTAAGCCCTGGATATACACCGGGCCTTATGCGATTGACGGTCTTATAAGGTTGGATTATGCTCCTTGGTGGTTTGCCGCAGGGCTGATATTTGAGAGGATCCATAAAATGTTGGATATGTACATTGTCGATAGCAGAATATAAATCTAAAATGTGAGATTAATCATAGCATGAATTTATCATATACAAAGTAATTAATAGATATAGATACAGCTTTGGGGGGAAATTTAAGTGAGGAAGCTAAAGATAAAAAGATTAAAAGATAATGATAATAAAGCTAAATCCAAGAAAAGCAAAAAAGGAAATATATTAACAAAAATATTAATATTTTTAATATTTGAAATACTTTTTACCTGTGCAACATTGCCAATACTGATTTTTTACGGTCCATTTGAAAATGTTAAGGGAACAATAACCGGTATGTCATGGAATACATTAAGACATCAATATATTGCTAAGTTTTTTTTGAGTGATGAGGCTATAAATAGGATTATATCCAAGAATTTTGCCGAGGATCCGTTAGACAACGGAGAAGTGCTTCATAAACTCAAATTTAGTTCAAAACATGATGATAAAATAGAAGTATATAATATTGATGGCGGAAGTTTTGAAGGTAAGCTTATGCTGGTGTATGATCCGTCAAGAATTAAAGTAGGCTATTCTAAGAACTTTCCAATCTCCGGTGAGACAACAAGTTCCATAGCAAAAAGAAATGGAGCTGTTGCAGCTATAAATGCAGGCGGTTTTAAGGATGTGGGATGGACAGGCACTGGAGGTACACCTATGGGATATATTATTCATGACGGGAAAGTTATTGTAAATGATAAAAGTAATACAGTAAAACAGGATACCGCCGCATTTACCGATAATATGCTCATTGTTGGCAAGCACTCTGTCGATCAACTTCTCAATGAATATGGAGTAAAAGAAGGTGTGAGTTTTGGCCCCCCTCTTGTAGTAAACGGCCAGAGAACTATCAAAAGAGGTGACGGAGGCTGGGGAATAGCACCAAGGACTGCGATTGGTCAAAGAGCTGACGGAACTGTTATTTTATTGGTTATTGACGGTAGAAGAGCAGGTTCATTAGGTGCGACACTTCGTGATGTGCAGGAAATATTTTTAAAGTATAATGCAGAAAATGCGGTAAATTTGGATGGCGGTTCGTCAACAACAATGTATTTTAATGGAAAGGTAATAAATAAACCGTCTGACGGACTGGGAGAACGTGCTGTAGCATCAGTGTTTATGGTGATGCCTGGAAAGGCTGGTGGCAGCAAGTGAAATTAATAAAGAGAGTTTACAAATGGATTGTATTTTCCATTATAATGCAGATATTAGTGCTTGCGTATTTCAATTACGACTTTTTGCTCGAAGACCATGAAATAAAAGCCACCAGTTATGAGATTAGTGACGGAACAATTGATAAAAAAAGGAAAAGTATTGAAATTCAGCAGGGGGCGACTCAGTTAAGGGTATCCCATGATGGATATCATGCTGCATGGTTGCTGAAGGGAAAGATTCATGTTTATGATCTTACAAATAAAAAGCTGAAAGATACTATAGAGGATGAATCAGGAGATATAAATTACTATAGATGGCTGCCTGACAGAAATATAATAATTTATTCCATCAGCGTTCATCAATCGGGAAAAGTAAATGTATTGACCAAAGATATTGATACCGGTAACGTCCATAGTTATCCGACAATATCGGGCCTTGCTAAGAACAGTGAGGTAAAGCATATAGAGTTGTCTCCCTTGACAAACGTTGTTTATGTTAAGATACAAACAAGTTCAACAAAAGCAAGAATATATAAATATGATATAATGGATAATTTAAGTTATATTATGTTGTTTGGAAGTTCATCAAAGATAAGCGAAGCAAATTTAACAGATAAATTATTCTATGAAGATGAAAATGGCGGGATTATGCAATGGGATGGAAAGCGTAAGAGCAAAAGTCGAATAAATATTAGCGGTAAGGCTTCACTCATAGGCGTAGATTCCAATGATAATCTGTATATTGGAAAAAGAGATGCTAGCGGCAAAATAAATAAGCTTCTGTATAAAGAGCAGGATAAGCAATCGGGCAGCGAATGGAATGAGATTAATTTAAAGACTCCATGTGATGAAAACGACATAATTGTTAAAATGAATGAAGTTTATTTGGTAAATAGATCAAATGAAGTGGTTATCAATCTTAAAGATGATACCGAAATAAAATATTATGGTGAATTTATTGAAATATTGGACAATTATATAGTATATTCTAAAGATGAGGAATTAATTGTGGACAGGATTAACAAATGATTTAGTAAGAGGTATATTATAAAGCTTCAGAGATATTTTTGTTTGTTTTTACTGATTGAGGGTAATAAAAAAGGGATTCGAATTATAACTACGAAAAGCATTTTAGCTTAAAGAATGGAGGATTATTATGGCTAGTGAAAAGGTATTGGTAATTACAAAGGACAATTTTGAAAATGAGGTTATGAAATCAGATAAGCCTGTATTAGTGGATTTTTGGGCATCATGGTGCGGACCGTGTATGGCAATAGCACCTATAATAGATACATTAGCAGATGAATATGACGGAAAGATGAAAGTATGCAAGGTAAATGTGGATAATGAGGGTGAGTTGACTAAAAAGTATAGGGTTATGAGCATTCCTACCATTTTAATTTTTAAAAATGGAGAGGTTGTAGATAAAATTGTAGGTTCAAGATCCAAATCAGAGTTTGAAGATGTTATACAAAAGAATTTGTAAAATGCTCCTAGATTGAACTTTGCTTTATAATTTCACTTAAAAAAGAGGATTTTCCGAATTTCTATTGAATATGTATAGTAAGATCTTTATATATATTAATAATGATTCCACTGCAATAACTCCTGTTAAAAACAGGTAATATCGATCT
>DAOOVO010000126.1:0-10386 GCA_035370245.1 Pseudobacteroides sp. | reverse complement strand
AACCCACATTAGATCCTTGCCAATTTCTTATTTTATCCATCGGTAAATAGTAAGAATCGTAATATTCCTTTGCACTTACACTTGATTCTTTGTTATATTTATCAATTAATTTACCATTATCCTTAGTCGGTGCATCAGGAATCATACTGTACCATTTTACAGGTGCCGGGTATTCGGCAAAGCTCGGACTTCTTTGTATTTCAATATCAGTCCAATGTTTTAAGAAAAGTGCTTTAACATCGTTATTTTTGAGATTGCCATATTTACCATATTTCCCGTTACATAATGCATTATATACATCTGTAAAAAATGCGGCTTTTACATAGTTGTTTACAGCTTTCTCAAATTTGTCATCCCAGTATGCATCAATTATACCCATGCTGTTTTTTATATCGGTAGCTTCAAACTTATGGCCGGATTTCATTGCTTTCCCCATAAGCTTAAGCATATTCACTTTAGTATCATATACATCTTGGCTTCCATAATTATCATTTAAGTAGTTTTCATAGGCAATCTTAATATTCCTTATTTTAGCATAACATCTTTTCTCTCCTCCCCTATAATCAAGCTCAGGTATAAAAAATGTCTCTGCTCTTTTAGCTGTGTTTTTATATATAATTATATTTTTGCCATCATAAGACAGTGTAAATCCATTTGCAGACGTCATATTGTAAACAGTTTCAAGATAAGCTCTGACACTAACACCGGAGCTTTTAAGAAATGCAGGATTTATTTTTCTTATTCTGTTATATTCCAACAATTCCTTATTAGTTTCATCATCTAGCTTTACTTCTTTATAAGTACCTGAGATGTCAATAGGAAAAAAATTCTCCTGCCGTCCCATAAATTTCTTCTGAAAGGTCTCAATTGCTCTTTTTGTAGCTTTCCCTATAATTTCTACGCTTTCCATGTTTAAGGTTACTATATTTCCACATCCCAGACCGGAAAGAGTCTTCTTCATATCTTCAGTACTAATCCTAGGTTCTGTATCTTTAGTATTTGGAGCTGCATACATTTCAAATATTCCAAATGCATCTAAAAAATCTTGAACATCAACAACTACCTCACCGTTTACAAAAGATATCTTATTAAATGTACGAGTTTCTCCGTCAATAGTAACATCAACTGACTTATTTATAAGATTCTCAGTATATGTTCCTTCCATTTCATAAACCAATAATTTAAGGTATGATTGGCCAGGGCTAAGTTTTTCCTTAACAGGATCATCTACGCATATTTTATACTCTCCAATTCCATTCAAAAGGTCACTGTGATTAACTTCAAATCTATATTTTTGGCCTTTTGTAAGGTTCATAAGTATATAGAAGTTCTTATCCCACTCATTATCATCATTACTGTCACTTGAGCTAATTAACTTACCTTTACTATCATAGATGTTTATCTCTGTATCAGTTTCACCCATACTGCTTATGCAATAAAGCTTTGTCTCATCTGGAGTAAACTCATAAGCATCAATATCTCCAGCCCAGTTAATACAACCATAAGTTTCTTTTGATACAATTTTCTTTGCTGGACCTTTTTTCTCTTTTGGAAAGTCTTCTTCTGATTCAATTATATCTTTCAATTTTTCTGCAATATCATTTATCTCGTTTTCAAGGTCAACACCTTTTAAACTTGTGTTAAGAATAAAGTAACTTCCATTGGTTATACTGGCTATCTGATATAACAAATCGGATCTTTTTCCTAAAGATACACATAACACCTTTATGTTCTCTTTTGCCATTCTTTTTGCCACATTAATAACCTCATTATTCGAATAGCAGTTATTATCTCCATCAGAAAGTAATATTACATATTTCCTATTTTTTGAATTAATAAGAATTCTTTCACTTTCCTCCAGTCCTCCTTTAATATCTGTTAATCCTCCACCAATTGCCATATCCAAAGCATTGATAATAGATTCTTTGTCATTGGTGAGATCAATAAGTCTCTTAACTTCATCAGAAAATTTTACTACAGCGAAAACCGAGTTATCATAATCTATATCTTCAAGCACCTTTTTAGGTATTCCAATGCGTAAATTAATACTGTCACTTCCAAGCATGCTTCCTGATTCATCAATAGAAAATACTGTTTCTTTTTTAAAGCTTATCTCACAGTCATTTTTTCTGCCTGGAACATATGTACTGAAGTGATTTACCCTTGCTGTTATAATGTTATTGTACTTGTCTACAGAAACCCTATAATCGGGTAGTGGCACAAGTACTTTATTTTCATAATCAACCTGATAAACAGTTAATTCATCTTCAGATATTCCATCAAGATTTATTTCGTTATAGTTAAATGAGATACTAGCTTCTTGCATCGTGTAGCCTTCAAGAGATATTTCAACCGGATTTCCAATCACTCCATCTATGGAACTGAACATAAAGTTATCTAATTCATTTACTTTTATTGGGCATGCTTCAAGGCCTCCACTGCCATACACCTCAACAGTAACACTTTCTGATTGTGTTTGTGCTTTAATTGAATAATATGAATATTCATCCTTTGAAATCGGTGATTTTCCAAGGGCAATTTCAGCATTGTCAAATACTCCGTCTTCATCAGTATCCGGATTTAAAGGATCAGTAATGAAGCCATTTTTACCGGTTACTTCATCCCCGTCGCTGATAGAATCGCCATCAGTGTCAAAATTGTTCCAATCGGTTCCAATTTTTATTTCCTCTCCATTTTTAAGCCCATCGTTATCATAATCATCCTCTTCGTCAAAAATGCTTATCGATGTCACACGTATTGTCTTATCCTTTTCATTGTTTGTTTCATCAATTTCATTAATATAGTTGTCATAATCAACATATGCTGATATTATATATTCTCCCTCATTTGTTGGAGTCCAGAAGTAAGGGCTATTTCCCTCATCTGTAGAAACCACAACATATCCACCACTGTCAATACTTCCTTTATAAGGGTCGGCCCATATGATCTCACCATAATTTATTCTAAAACCAACTTTGTTAATTCTGCCAAAAGGACTTGCATAATCAGATGTGTTCCTTATACGAGCTTTTAAAACTACTTGCTCACCTACTGCAGGATTGGCCGGTTCAAGAATAATGTCTTCAATGCTTAAATCACACTTCCCTTGTACTTTTAGATTTTTAAACATTATGTTATTTGATTCATCTAGCTCCGTGAACTGGTCAAGATCATCCACAATAGCTGCTACTGTATATTCACCTTCTTCTGCATACCAGTAATCACCGATTATTCCACTATTACATTTTAATGTAACTTTTTCACCAGGCTTAAGTCCTGATGTAAATGTGTCCGACCATAGCACAGTAGTTTCATCAATCTTGAAACCCACCCTGATAGCTTTATTATTGGCAATTTTACCTTCCCCAATGTTTTTAACATCTGCACTAATTCTCACAGAATCCCCAACATTAATATTAGTTGGTTCTATATGTATATTAGTTACTGCAAGATCAGGTACTTTATCAACATCCAATTTTCCATAGAGGCTATTGTTTTCTTCTAATCCATCATCATACTTGTCGGTTGCTATAATATATGCTCTCATATCATATACACCTATGGATGAAACAACCGGTTGATTTTTTGTCGAGTCATATACCGCAAGAGTTATTGTTTCATTAGTTTTAATTTTTCCTAAATAGTCATCTGAATAATATGTGCTACCATTTAATGTTAACCCTACTTTTATTGGCATTGACCCGGCAGTATCACCATAACCACAATTTGTTATCTTAACCTTTAAATCTAAAGGATGATTTACAAGACTGTCATATGGCATTACAATTTCAGAAACCTTAAGTTCGGGACTTTCAATGTTTATAATGGTTTCGAGAGAATTATTTGATTCATCTGACTCTATAAAAGGCCCCTTCTTGTCAATGCTTAGTTTAACAGAATAGATATTCTTTTTACCTATAATATCCTCATACAAACTATCATCTATTGGAATTAATATTTTATCTTTTGAATCGATAGTTCTACTACTGTATTCCGTATAGTATATTTTGTTTGTTTCCTTTACTTCAATCTTTATTCTAAATGTATTGTCGGCATCACTTGCTTTTAACCCTATATTTTGTACCACAATATTAGGTTTATAATCATTAATCTTGTACGAAAGCTTACTCATCCCCTCTATAACCAAATCAGGTAAAACCGGATATGACTTAATTTTATACCTCTCATCAACATTCAAAACTTTCTCGTTCTTTATCACGCTAATATAATACATTTCACCTGCATTAAAATTGTATGTTACAATGTAATCATTGCCCACCCCAGTTGCAACTACCTGTTTGCGGTTCTTATTGTAGATATAGAAGCATATATCCTTAGGAGACGGCATTATAAATTGGTACTCTCCTGTTTGTTCCGGTATAAAATAATAATAGTCTTTAGTGCAGTTATTGATAATCCTGCCTTCAATTTCCTCTCCCAGCTTGATTTGTTTTGCCGTATCAAAGGTGTCATTTGTTTCGTCTACATATAACTGAAATTCAAAAGTATTATTGTTTTCATATATTTCATCTACAGAGTTGTCATAATCTATGTGTATTTTTATTGAATGTTTCCCTGCAACATACGGTGTCCACAGCTCTTTACCGCTTATACCTCCTGTTACTTTTATTCTTTTGCTTGAGTCTTTAGTTAAACCGGAATTATAATCAACCCAATAACAATATTCTTTCTCATTAATATCAACCATTATTCTAAAATTGCTGTTACAATAAATATCACCGATATTAGCGATACTAACTTCCAGTTCTACAGGATCACCTACGTATGCCTTTTGTGGATAAACATTGTTTACCACCAAGTCGACCTTTGGGTTTGCAGACCTGATTACAAATCTATAATCATAATTAAGATACCCATTCTTTAGATTTAAATAATATTTTTTTCCTGCCTCAAAGAAATAACCACTATCAGTTAAACTGATTCCAGCACCCGTATTATCAAGAAACCGTGAATTATATGTTGCCGTATCATCATATCTCATAAATAAATAATAACCGGACTTTTGAGGTGTAAAGCAGAAATATTCTTCATCCTCCCATGTGTCCATCCTTCCACTGATTTCTTTTTCAAGCTCAATAGGTGTAGATTTATCCATTGTATCTCCATGATCATCTTCAAGGCTAAATATCGAGAGTATATCGCTGGCATCAGACATATTTCCCGATGTATCAATTGCTATGACATATATTTTATTTTCTGCATTCGGGGTTAGACCAGTACATATAATTTCAGTTTTTTTTGTAGTACCTATCAACTTGTCATTACAATATACTTCATATCTATCTAACATATCATCATATGATGGAGACCATTTTAAGGATATACTAGAACCTGTATACCAAAGAGATTTAAGATTTCTAGGTTTACTTGGCTTAATAAAATCTTGAAAATAATCGACTTCAACAATTCCATAAGAAGATGTTGTAGCATTAAAGTGCCTTGCCATTATAATGACATCAGCCATATTAATGCTGCCATCATCATTTAAGTCACAATCCTCATTAAAATCATCATTTTGAGCCAATTTATTGAAATTAATCGCAATCTGAATAACATCCGACATATTAATGGTATCATCCTGGACACTATTTTTAGGGATATCTCCAGCCCACATTTTAATCGGCTGACCTTTGGTTCCAACATTAACTATACCCCCTAATGTCAGATCATCTATTTGTCTTTTAAGAAAACTTGATTTTGTTATCTGTAATATGTACCTTTCTTGTGATTCAACCCTTCCGGATATTATGAAGAATCCCTCTTCATTTGTTTCAGTACTGTATTCTGTTCCTAAAATTTCAACTTTAAACCCAGAATTGACTGCTGAAGTTGCGGTAAAATCCGGTGCAACATATCCTGATAATGTAAATGTGCTTTGATTTTCTTTATTATCCTCTTCAGTACTGGAAATCTCACTAAACTCAGATGGTGCATTAAAGTAGTTCCAAAGACTTGATACCTGCATATCATCATAATCTTCTCCCGGAATATCGGTATATTCCTTGTAATTGTCGTTATCTTGATTTTCAGCAATATCGATATTCTCTTCGACTAACTCAAGGCTTGAACTCTCATCCTCTAAATATTCGTTCAACATCCTTGAAAGCTCCTCTACTGCAGCTTCTTGTGATGCAGCATCTATTTCTTTTATTACTTCCTCCTTCATTGACATTTCCATCCCATATGCCGATGAAGCACCTAACACTATTTCAGTCATAAGTACAAAAATAAGTATAACTGAAATAAACCTTTTCTTTCCCACAAAATTTCCCCCAATCATTAAAAAATAAACTAAAACAAACATTATTTTGGCAATAATACTACATTGTATATAAACATTTATATGTAGTCAATAACAAAATTCATAAATATTTAAAAACAGTTATTTACAAGTATCTTACTACTTAATTTCTGCACTATCCCATATTACAAATACAATTGAATTGTCTCCTAATGCCATTCTCAAAAAAACTTAAATATTACTTTTAAAAAACTCTTACACCATAGGATATTTCAATCCATATCTGCAAAAAATAGATAACAGTAATTACACTTTGGAGGAATCATATGAATATAGATGAGCAAAAGAATTTTAATAAGCCACCCCAATCGTACTGGATGGCTTCTACATCTAGAACTGAATACCCAGTTTTAGATAAAGATATTAAAGTTGATATTGCAATAATAGGAGGTGGAATTGTCGGAATATCCTCTGCCTATATGTTGAGCAAAGAAGGCTTAAATGTGGCAATCGTTGAAGCAGACCGAATTGTTCAGGGTACTACCGGACATACCACTGCAAAAATCACTTCTCAACATGGGCTGATATACAACAAAATAAAAACTCAGTTGAGTGAAGAGTTCGCAAAACAATATGCAGAAGCAAATGAATCCGCCATCAGGATGATTGAAAAAATAGTAATAGAAAATAACATTCAATGCGATTATATGCCTCAATCAGCTTATATTTACACATTGCGGGATGGGTATGTTGATAGGATAAGTGATGAAGTAAAAACAGCATCACCCCTGGGTATAAAAGCCACATATCTCGAAGAAATACCATTACCGTTCAAAGTTAAAGCCGCTGTTCGTTTTGATGATCAAGCCCAATTTCACCCGCGTAAATTTTTACTGCCTCTTGCTGAAAAAATAACGATGAATGGCAGTCAAATATTTGAACAAAGTAGAATTGTTGACATTGAAGAAAATGGCAATTACATTCTAACAACAAACCAGGGTAAAAAGATAACAGCAGAAAAAGTTATTATTGCATCTCATTACCCATGCTATAATAAACCCGGCATGTACTTTGCCAGAATATGGGCTGATCGGTCATACATTGTGGCCATTAAGGCAAAAGAGAAATATCCGGGTGGGATGTATATAACCGCAGAGGAACCCGGCAGGTCACTTCGCAGCCAAATATCCGACAACGGCGAATTGATATTTGTTGGCGGAGAACACCATAAAACCGGGCAGAGTGAGGATACGAACAAGCATTATGAAGCATTAATAGATTTTGCAAACGATACCTTTACGGTAGAGGATATCCCTTATCGCTGGTCTACGCAGGACTGCATGACGCCGGATGATATTCCCTTTGTAGGTCATTTTACTTCAAAAACGCCAAATATGTTCGTTGCCACAGGCTTCGGCAAATGGGGAATGACTAACAGTATAGCCTCAGCCATGATATTAAAGGATTTAATAATTGATGGAAAAAGCCCATGGCAGGATGTTTACAGCCCTTCACGGCAAATCACGGCAACTTCCGTTAAAAGTATTGTTGTTGAAAATTTAAATGTTGCAAAGGAACTCATAGGCGGTAAAATCACGCCACTTCCGGATAATGTCGATATTAAATCCGGAGAGGGAAAATTGATTGAGGCAGACGGACAAAAAGTCGGAGCGTACAGGGATGAACAAGGTACCCTTCATATAGTTAACAGCACTTGTACTCATATGGGCTGTGAATTGACCTGGAACTCTGCTGAAAAATCATGGGACTGCCCCTGTCACGGTTCAAGATTCACGTATGAAGGCGATATAATCGAAGGTCCTACAGTTAAGCCTTTAAACTCACGCAAGGATGTAAACACAATCGAGAAGGTAGTCAAAGACAAATTCTAACCAAATACAAATTCCAACATATTTTTTAAGTATTATAACAGGCTGTCTTTAAAAACAAGGCAGCTTATTGTTTTACTTAAAAAGCATAAGCTGCCTTCTTGTTAAATTTGCATGCTCCACATCGCTTATAACCTATATTTCTACGTAATCAGCACTTTAACAAATTCTTTATTATATTCTTTTTGGATGGAATGGTTTATTTTACCGTAAAGTGCTTTATCCTCTGTATATTGATGTATAGCCGCCAAGTAAATGGATATGCCTGTTTGGAATAATGGCTGCACTTGTATTCCCTCTATAATAATGATAATGTCCACCATTAACATAAATCGCCGGACCGGTTATGAATATGTCCACTATCAAACGTAGTTGTACCGCCAAAACTATGTGTGTGTAACTCATTTGGCATATTAATCACCTCATGATATTTTATGTTAACTGCATCAAAACTGTTACATAAGCAACCAATTAATATGCCGGATAAAGAACGAATAAAAAATTGTCTAATAATAGATCTCTTTCTATTTCATGGACTCCGCTCGATGTATATGATCTGCAATCCTTATAGCAAGCTCTGACCATAATGCTTTTGGCAAACCATGTCCCATACCCTCAAATGTAACTAATTCAGCATCTGGAATAGCAGCTGCAGTAGCACGTCCTCCACTGACATCAATCATTTTGTCATTTTCACCATGTATAACAAGAGTAGGTATCTGTATAGAATGAAGTTTTTCTGTTCTATCACCTGATTTTATAACTGCAGCAGCCTGTCGCATCATACCCAAAGCATCATGATCCCTATCCCAAGCAATGCCTGCGTTTTCAGCAGTTTCCCTTTCATCTAAGGGATACTTCGGAGAACCGATTGCTTTTCGTGATTTTATCTGCCAATCGATGTAAGCCTGCCGATCGTCATAAGAGGGCGAACCCAGACTAGCCAGCACCGAATAGTCAGCCTGTCCTACCGATTGATGCCCGGTTGTAGACATCATAGATGTCAGCGACCGAACCCTATACGGAAACTCTATAGCAATTGTTTGGGCTATCATTCCACCCATTGATGCACCAACCAAGTGCACGCTGTCATATCCAAGTGCATCCATAAGACCTACCGTGTCTGCCGCCATGTCAGAAAGAGTATATGCAACTGTAGAGAAATCACCGGATTGTATCCCGAGAAAGTCCGGAACAGGTGCATGAGAAAAGTGAGTTGAAAGCCCGGCATCTCTATTATCGAATCGAATTGGATGCAAACCTCGACTGACCAGTTCTAAACAAAATCCTTCAGGCCAGTTAATCATCTGTGCACCTGCACCCATAATCAGGAAAACAGGTAATAAAGAAGGATCACCAAACCGCTGATACACCATCTTTATTTTCGATGGCCCAACATTGTCAACACTTTCCTCACCATGAATTTGAGCTTTATTTTTATCCAATATCCTATCCTCCTAGTACTATTATTAATTAAACTAAGTTAAACCTGTATGTATATTATATGAGCATAATCCAAAAACAAATAGCCTATAATATATATTTTTAGTATGTTATAATTATAGTGGGATAGGTAATACAACATTTTATAAAGAATAAACATAATGTACTTCGGTAAGTTGTTTCCCTCCAATTTCACAAATGCATTCATCATCTTCATTGCATCGCCATTTATTCTTTTCATCGCTTAACCTTTTTTCAAACGCAGGTGCCCAAAAATCTTCTTTAAGTTCATCTAGGTAATTTTGCGGAACAATTCCTTTATAGGCTGACTTCCAGCTTAAAACATGAATTCGGTTCATATCTTTAACATCATCAATTGTATTATGGTCTTCATCAGGAAGCTTATGATATGTTACTTCACCACCCCAAGCTTCTTTGAGCCTTTCAGAATGCCAATTCGGTATAATATTATCTTTACCCCCAACCAGTACTAAAAGAGGTTGCTTTATTAAAGGAGCACGGCCTATCGAGTCATATTTATGTGAAAAAATCAAGCTAACAGGTAAAATGGGGCATTTCTCTTGAATTACACTTTCCAAAGTATCATAGGGTGTTGATAAAATTACGGCTGATACTCTTCTATTTTGAGCCAAGTATGTAGCCACCCCGGTACCGATACTTCTTCCCATTACAACAACATTCTTATCATTAATATCATCTCTTGCAGTCAAATAATCGTGATTCCACTGCAATAACTCCTGTTAAAAACAGGTAATATCGATCTTTGAAAAC
>DAOOVO010000125.1:0-10422 GCA_035370245.1 Pseudobacteroides sp. | reverse complement strand
GTTGTCAAGGTACATCTATTGTAAAAAAAGAGTTTATGCAGTGGAATCAATATTGATATAAAAGACTTCAATAAAAAGAAGTAAAAAATTAATTGCATTTTAAAAAAACTAGAAAAAATTTTACCATAAGTACTTACTTTTTATTGCCGGATATGTTATAATAATATTGAGGTTAAATAATTCCCCTACTAGGGTATAAGGAGATATAAGTGGAACCTTATGAAACAGGGCAAAATCTTTGAAAGAAGATGACGCAAAGCCGTGGGTCTAAAGCTTAGTGCTATGATTGCCAGGCTGCCATTAAAAGCTTCTGTTTATACTCTTTAAATAAATTAAAGGAATTTAGGTAATCTGATATTTCCTTATACCACTTTTTTTAATATAGAATACTCGAACACAATTAAAGCACATTTAGATGTGCTTTTTTAGTGTCTTTTTTAATGTTCGTGAGTGTAATAGTCCTCATCTATATTTCCAATCAAACGGGACATTGTGTCAAAGTAGTATAAATACAGCTCATGCAAAGCCCTTGTACACACTGTATATATAAGCCTCCTATCTTCTTCTTTAAAATAGTCCTTATCCTCCACAGAAGGCACCAAAACAGCATCAAATTCCAGACCTTTAGCCAGATATGACGGTATTATCACTACACCTCCATGGTATGTCTCATTTTGATTTGAAATGAGGGTTATATCTACATATTCATTTATAGATTTATATAATTCTTCGCATTGACCGGCAGTTTTACAGATAACTGCTATAAGCTTACACCCCTTTTCTTTTAACTCGATAATATCATCAGCAATCCTTTTAAATAGATTGCTTTTATCAACCTTTATGATCTTAGGTTTGCTGCCATGTCGGTCCAACTGTTCCGAATTGTATTGAGACATGAGTATCTCTTTGCAAAAATCAGCTATTTCTTTGCTTGAACGGTAGCTTTTAGTTAACGATATTATATTGGATTTTTTGATTTCGAATATATCTGCTATAGCTTCAAAATTGCCAATATTCATATATCCGTTAACAGACTGGTTCAAATCACCGAGAATAGTCATATTGGCATGTTCAAAAACATTTTTAATAATTTCATAATGTATAGCCGTATAATCCTGAGCTTCATCAATAATCAAATGCTTTATGAATTTGGTGTCGTAGGCAGTGTCAAGAACAGCTTTAAGCAATATAACAGGTGCTATGTCCTCATATTTTATGATGTTTTGTTTCAACTGGCGGATTGTATATTTAACAATGCTGCCAATATCCTCAATTCCCTGCCTAACATCACTGTCATCATCATTGCCATTATCATCATTATTGGCATCATTATTATCATCATTCTTGGCAAAGTACTCCATATTTCTATACAAATCAATATACAAATTCATAATATCAAAAGATGTCATTTGAATAACATCCGATTTGAGAGGCTCAATTTCCTGCTTTGCCTTTTTCTGTGCCAAAGTCTTGTCTTCTTTAGTTATCGCTTCTTCCTTATAATCATTTTTCTGCATATAAATCGCCAGCAGCTCCTTGATTCTTTTTTCTTCATGCTGCTCTAAAATATAAAAAAGCCTTTGACGAAGTTTCTCCAATCGCTTCGCATAGGAAAAATGATTATAATCATTCTTAAATGTGCTTAATATTTCATCAGCAGAAACAATAAGACTGCCGTTTAAAATTATATCTTTAAAAACCGTATACTTGCCGTTTTCAATTTGATGCATATAATTTTTCAATATGTTAAGAAACTGTGATGATGCTTTGAATTTGATGGAATTAAGCCTTGTTTTATCAGCGTTTTTTGATAATATATATTCCATTTGCTCACTTAATGATTCAACTCTGTAACCCGGGCCAATCATATTCTCGAAAAAATCAACAAATGTGCTTCTTCTAATATTTTCTTCTCCCAATTCAGGCAATACATTTGAGATATAATCCTCAAACACATGGTTTGGAGAAAAAACAAGTATGTTTTCCGATTTAATATTCTCCCGGTATTTATATAGAAGATATGCTGCTCTATGGAGTGCAATGGATGTTTTTCCGCTGCCGGCAGGCCCCTCTACAATTAGTATTTTGCTTTCACTATTCCTTATTACAGCATTTTGCTCCCTTTGGATACTGGTAACAATGGTCTTCATTCTGTTATCAGTACTTTTTCCCAAAATTTCTTTGAGCATTTCATCATTTATACTCAAACTGCTGTCAAACATATAGATAATTTTCTCATTTTCAATCTTGTATTGCCTTTTTAAAAGCAACTGCCCGCGAATTGAACCTGCAGGGCAGTCATAACCGGATGCACCGATTTCATAGTCATAAAACATGCTGGATATGGGTGCCCTCCAGTCATAAACAAGTATATCCATATTATTGTTTGTGCTTAATGTGTATATGCCGATATATATCTGTTCTGCCTTTGTTTCACCGTCTTCAATGAAGTCTATTCTTCCGAAATAGGGACTTTGATACATCTTTTCAAGACGGCTTATCTTATCTGATGATAATTTGTACTTCCGGGCTTGATTGTCTAATTCCATCTGGTATTGCCACATTTGTGCAGGAGTTTCGAGATCGGATATATTAGATGGTGCACATCTTATGCTTTCCCACATACTTTTCTGCATTTCTATGGCTTCTTTTTTGTATTTGCTTGCAGCATTAACACCATTTTCTAGTTGTTTTTTTATTTCATCTATAACTCTATCCAGATAGTTTTTTTCATATTCCCATGTTTTTTTATCGGTAATCATCACATTCCTCCTGTTTCTATGATATACACAATATCATTTTAATATAAGTCTATTAATAAAATTTTTCGTATGTTATAATTAAGCTGGGAGGAACAAAAATACACTAAACCAAAGCACCCAATATCAATATTTCCTCATTCTGACGATATATTGTAGGAAATTGGGTAATAGGTATGGGGTTTACCCCAAGACCAACCTCAACAGTAAATCCCGGTCTTCTGAAATCTTGAACAAACCAGTCTTTATAGCCTGCATAAGATGCCTCTGCAGGATTATTTGATATTGCATAACCGCTTACTCTTCCAAAAAGCTCCGCAATTGTCTGAGTTTCAGGAGGTTCGAGATTTTGGAATCCATAATAAATTACCTCACCCTGGGTATGGTAAGCAATAACCAGTCTGAAATTCCTGTTTCTTGTGAAGTTCACCATTGCAGCAGATTCAGGCTCCGATAATGGAGCAGGCCCGCCATAGTCTCTTGGTGCAGGTCCGGTGATTCCGTCTTCGATTTCAAGCTCATGCTCCTTTTCCCATTCCGCAGGATAATTAAGGTTTATATCAACACCTCTTATATTAGCTTTCCATACGCTAGGAAGCGGACGTCCCGTTCTGTTTAACTTTGCTGCTTCCACATAAACAGGATTGGTGTAGTTTGGCCAGTAATTCACCAGATCAACCCCATCGGGATTAACCATAGGCACAATATAAATACTTGTCTGCCTCCATATATTAGGAATGTTATACCCTCCCAAAAATCCTCCTACAGAATATGCTTTCGAAAAGTTTTCCAAAAATTTCATGAGTAAAGGTGTTGTTATCCATTCATTGGCATGATGGGAAGCATTGTAAGAAACCTGTTTTGTGCCTCGTCCAAGTCTTATATAATATAAGTTCTTACCCATAACGCTTCTTCCGACTATACCGGTCTCTAAAAAAGGATACCTCACTTTAAGCCCCTGTATCTGTCTTTCCAATATTTCATATGTGTAGTCTATGTCTGTAAAAACCACATCTATGCCATAGGGGACAATTATTTGCTGACCCACCCTTAATGTATTGGGATTGATTCCTGGGTTGGCAGTCAATATGGCATTTAATGTTGTATAATACTTTCTTGCAATATTATATAAAGTATCACCCTGCCTTATTACATATGTGTCATAGCCAAGGAGGAGCTTGTCAAAAACCGCCCATGTGTTAGGACCTACAATTCCATCCGGTGTAAGTCCATTATTCCTTTGAAAGGCAATAACCGCCTGCCTTGTATTGTTCCCAAAAATTCCGTCAACCACATTTATACCATAGCCAATCCTTCTTAAAAGGCTTTGAATAAGTTTTACATTTGGCCCTGTTGAGCCTAATCTCAAAGTTTCCATTATAATTACCACATATAATTCTAATCCTACTTTATATTATTATAATGGACATAAAAATGTGGCTGTCTTCCGGACAAAAATAAAACACTTTACAAACAGTACTACCTTAGAACTGATTTGCAAAGTGATATATTGTCAAATAATTATTTATTCAGTTTATATTATTGCTATTTTGATTAGTATTAGCCACATCATGTTTAATTCATTTAATAGTAATTACATAAAATCTTAATCTATAAGTGCAATAACCTCGATTTCAATAAGAACATCTTTAGGAAGCCTTGCTACCTCTACCAGCGACCTTGCAGGATAAGGATCCTTAAAATACTGTCCATAGATGTTGTTAATTGTAGTAAAATCATTCATATCCTTAACAAAGACAGTTGTTTTTATAACATTCTTAAAACTGCTTCCAGCGTTAACCAAAATAGCATTAATATTTTCAAGAACCTGCTTTGTCTGTGCCTCAATTCCTCCCTGTACTATCTGACCTGTAGCAGGATCAATAGGAATCTGTCCTGATGTATACAACAGATTACCTGCTTTAATTGCCTGCGAATACGGGCCAATAGCTTCCGGAGCCTTTTTAGTTGTAAGGACTTCCTTTTTCATGCTAAATCATCCTTTCACAGCCCATATACATCTTTCGAAGAAATAACTTTAATACCATTATTTTTGAGAGCTTCAATGGCTTTATCCGAATCTTCCACTCTTAAAATAACAAGGGCTTCGTCTTTCGATTTGCCTATAAAAGCGTACATATATTCAATTCCTATGGAGTTACTTTCCAATATATCCAGTGCTACGGCCAAGCCGCCGGGTTTATCCTCTACAGCAATAGCTATAACGCTTGTACTGCTTACTGTAAAACCATTATCCTTTAATACCGCTTCAGCCTTTTCCGGCTGGTTTACTATGAGTCTTAATATTCCAAAGTCTGTAGTGTCGGCTATAGACAAAGCACTTATGTCTATGCCTTCTTTTCCAAGAGTTTTAGTTACTTCTGCAAGTCTCCCAGACTTGTTTTCAAGAAATACAGATATTTGTTTTACCAGCATACTAAACCCTCCTTTTTTATATTTTATTAAATTTTTCTTTTGTCTATTACTCTTTTTGCTTTACCTTCACTTCTTTCAATTGTCTTAGGTTCAACAAGTCTTATTTTAGCATTTATACCTAGAGTACTTTCTATACCTTTTCTTATTTTTCCTTCTATTTCTTCAAGCTTTTTAACTTCATCCGAGAATAATCCGGGTGTCATTTCCACTTGAATCTCAAGAATATCAAGGTTATCTTTTCTATCAACGATTAACAAATAATGAGGTGCAGTTTCACCTATTTCCAATAAAACGCTTTCAATCTGGGATGGGAAAACATTAACACCCCTAATAATGAGCATGTCGTCACTTCTTCCGGTAACTTTATTCATTCTCATAAATGTTCTTCCACATTCACATACATCTGCATTGAGTACCGTAAGATCCCTTGTTCTGTATCTAATTAGTGGAAGTCCCTCTTTAGTGATAGTTGTAAAAACAAGCTCACCTTTTTCACCTGGAGGAAGAACTTCTTCAGTTTCAGGGTCTATTATCTCCGGTATAAAATGATCTTCCTGTATATGCATACCTGCCTTACAGTAACATTCACTTGCTACTCCAGGGCCAATTATTTCACTTAATCCATATATGTCTATAGCCAAAATACCAAGCCTGTCTTCAATTTCTTTTCTCATGTTTTCAGACCATGGCTCTGCACCAAATACTCCAGCCTTAAGCTTTAAATCACCTTTCTTTACTCCGGCTTCTTCCAATGCCTCAGCAAGATAAAGAGCATAAGACGGCGTACATGCCAGATGTGTTGTTCCAAAATCTCTCATTATTTGAAGTTGTCTTGATGTATTTCCACCTGATATGGGAATAACGGATGCCCCTACTCTCTCTGCACCATAGTGTGCACCTAATCCGCCTGTAAAAAGGCCATACCCATAAGCTACCTGAATAATTGATTCTTTGTTGGCACCTGCTGATGTTAATGTCCTTGCCATTACTTCCGACCATGTATCAATGTCCCTTCTAGTATAGCCAACAACAGTCTGCTTTCCTGTAGTACCTGAAGAAGCATGAATTCTTACGATTTCACTCATTGGTACTGCAAACAACCCATAAGGATAATTATCTCTCAAATCCTGTTTATAGGTAAAGGGCAGTTTCTTTAAATCATCAACAGACTTAATGTCACCAACCTCTATTCCTTGCTTCTGCATTTTTTCTCTGTAAAACGGCACATTGTGATATATCCTTTTTACAGTGTTTATGAGTCTTTCACTCTGTACTCTTCTCAACTCTTCTCTAGGCATACACTCATAGGTGGAATTCCAGTATTGCATCCTAAAACCTCCTCCAAATATTATAACTATAGCTTTTAAATAAATAATATATCTTTCAAATAATTAAATTTACACTTAATTAAATTACACTTTTAAACTGCAAGGCCATATCCTGCTTCAAAAGCTTTGAAATTAACTTCCTGAAGCTTCTTAGGAACAGTTTCTTTTATGGACTCTATCCAGATTTCTTTATCAATGCCTGTTTCCTTTGCCAAAACCCCTAAAAGAACAACATTAACTGCTTTGATGTTTCCACATTCTTTAGCTATAGGCAAAGCATCCACTGATATGGTTTTATTTACAACTCCTTTAATTTTTTCTATAATTCCGTCAGGATACTTTTCCTTACCTAAAATAACAGGTATTGGATCTATCCTTTGCTCGTTTATTATATAGCTTCCGCCATTTTTGAGATATTCCATCCATCTTAATGCTTCCAATTTCTCAAAAGCAAGAATTATATCCGCTTCCCCCTTTTCAATGATGGGAGAATAAACTTTCTTTGCAAGCTTTACATATGTTACGACGCTACCGCCCCTCTGTGCCATTCCATGCACTTCGGAAACCTTTACGTCAAAATTCATTTTCATAGCAACATTTCCCAAAATCCTGCTGGCTAGTAATGTACCTTGTCCGCCAACTCCCACTATCATTATATTAAGTTTATCCATTATTTTCACCAGCCTTTTCTATTGCACCGAAATTGCACAGTTTAGTACACAATTCACAGCCAATGCATAATGCATCGTTTATTTCAATGTGATCATCAACTTTAACAAGTGCCGGACAGCCTATAGTAAAGCATTGTTTGCACTTTTTACACTTATCCATGTTTATCTTCAAAGGTCCGCCGTATTTGACTCCCTTTAACAGTGCACACGGTCTTTGTGCAATTATTACTGAAGGCTCGTCAGCAGATGTTTCTTCTTTTACTACCTTATCTAACTCCTTTATATTGAAAGGATCAACAACCCTTACTCTCTCAATTCCTACAGCATTTGCAAGCTTAACCAGATCAACCTGCTTAGTAGGCTCATTTTTTATTGTATAACCTGTTGTTGGGTTGTGCTGATGTCCTGTCATACCTGTTATTGAATTGTCAAGTATGATAACCGTAGAATTGCCTTTATTATAAACAATATCGATAAGTCCTGTTATACCTGAGTGGATGAATGTTGAATCGCCAAGTACAGCCACAGTCTTTTTACCGAATTCCTTACCCCTGGCCTTTTCAATTCCATGGGCACCGCTTACGCTTGCTCCCATACATACACATATATCCATTGTTTCAGTCGGAGGCAATGCCCCTAATGTATAACAGCCTATATCACCACTGACTGTGAGCTTTTGCTTTTTAAGAACATAATATGTCCCTCTGTGAGGACAGCCCGGACACATTACCGGCGGCCTTACAGGAGCATTTTCTTCCACTACGGCACCCTTTTCAATTTGAACACCGAGAATTTTTTCCTTGATTATCTGGGAACTTAACTCTCCGATAACAGGCAGAAGCTCCTTGCCTATTACCTTAATTCCCAATTTCTTTATATGATCCTCAAAAAATGGCTCTAACTCTTCTATTACATAGAGTGTTTTAACTCCCTTTGCAAACTCTTCAATAAGCTTATCGGGAAGAGGATAAACCATACCCAGCTTCAAATAAGATACATCTCCAAAAGCTTCCCTTGCATATTGATATGCAATACCGCTTGATATAATTCCAATATCCCTGTTTCCCCACTCTATTTTATTTAAGGATGATGTATTTGAATCCTCCTTTAGGAGGCTCATTCTCTTTTCAACCTCAACATGCCTTTTTCTAGCCATAGCCGGCATCATTACATATTTACCCGGATTTTTAACATAATCCTTGAGCTTATAATCCACTCTGTCGGAAATTTCAACTAAACTCTGGGAATGTGCAACCCTTGTTGTAAGCCTCACTATAACAGGGCAATCATATTTTTCGCTAATTTCGAAAGCTTCTTTCACATAATCCTTACATTCCTGACTATCTGAAGGCTCCAACATAGGTACCTTTGACGCTTTTGCATAATTCCTGCTGTCCTGCTCATTCTGTGAACTGTGCATTCCCGGGTCATCCGCTACCATAATTACCAACCCGCCGTTCACACCTGTGTATGATACTGTGAACAAAGGATCCGCTGCCACATTAAGTCCAACATGCTTCATAGAACAAATGGAACGTGCACCTGCGATAGATGCACCTATTGCAACCTCTAAAGCAACCTTTTCATTAGGTGACCATTCGGCATAAATCTCATCATACTTCGCTATGTTTTCCGTTATTTCAGTACTTGGCGTACCGGGATAAGCTGCAGCAACAGTCACTCCTGCTTCATATGCTCCCCTTGCAACCGCCTCATTACCAAGCATAAGTTTTTTCATTAAAATCCCCCATCTAAATTAAATCTTTAAATAAATTTTTACAATCTTCATACTCAGAATATATATTTCATTGTCTATAAAATCATTTCCTTGTTATATTTATAACATTAATTGTTCCTTAAATCAATAACTCTCTTTGCCTTACCGAGGGATCTCTCTATTGTTTTGGGTTCAACAAGCCTTATTTTAGCATCGATCTGCAAAGTCGTCTTCATCTTATGTCTAATTTTATTTTCTAACTTCTCAAGCTCACTGAAGCTTTCAAGTAGGCTTCCGTCAACGAGCTCAACCAAAACTTCTATTGCATCCATAAAGCCTTTTTTGGTAACTATTATTTGATAATGAGGTCCGATATGCTCCATTCCAACAAGAACACTTTCTATCTGGGACGGGAAAACATTAACACCTCTTATAATAAGCATGTCGTCTGTTCTTCCCAATACTTTGTTCATTCTCACGGTAGTACGTCCGCATTTACATGGTTCGGGATTTAATACGGTTATATCCTTTGTCCTGTAACGCAGCATGGGTATTCCTTCTTTTGTGAGAGTTGTAAGAACAAGCTCTCCTCTTTCACCATACCCAAGTGTTTCCCCTGTATCTGGATTAATTATTTCGGGATAAAAATGGTCTTCATTTATATGCATTCCGCATTGGTGAACACATTCACCGGAAACGCCCGGTCCTACAATCTCGCTAAGACCATAGTTTTCAGTTGCAAGAATACCCCAACGTTTCTCTATTTCTGCTCTCATCTCGGGAGTATGTCCTTCTCCTCCAAAGAGTCCAAGTCTCAGTTTATGTTTATCTTTTGTAACTCCCATTTCTTCAGCAACTTCCGACAGATGCAATACATACGAAGGAGTACCTACTATGATGGTAGCACCAAAATCTTGAAGAAGCATAATTTGTCTTTCAGAGTTTCCGCTGGATACCGGGATAACACTTATTCCTACTTTCTCAAGTCCATAATGGAGTCCAAAGCCGCCTGTAAACAAGCCATATCCAAACACTACCTGTGCAATATCCTCATCGCTTCCACCCGCGGCAACGATAAGTCTTGCAACACATTCACTCCAATTTTCCAAATCCTTTCTTGTATAACCTACTACGATAGGCTTACCTGTTGTACCCGATGAAGCGTGAACTCTAACTATTTGCTTCATTGGAACAGCAAATAAATCGTATGGATAATTATCCCTTAAATCAAGCTTGGTTGTGAAAGGAATCTTCTCAATGTCCTTGAGAGTAACAATATGCTCGGGCTTCAAACCTATCTCGTCAAACTTCTTTCTGTAAAACGGTACATTTTCATAGGCCCTTTTAACAACCGTCTTCAAATTCTCCAGTTGTAAGGCCTCCAAGTCTTTTCTGTTTGAAACCTCTGCATCCCTATTCCAAATCATTATACACATCCCCTTTAAATCATATATTGGTGATTCCACTGCAATAACTCCTGTTAAAAACAGGTAATATCGATCTTTGAAAAC
>DAOOVO010000124.1:0-10614 GCA_035370245.1 Pseudobacteroides sp. | reverse complement strand
CTTTTCATCCCGGAAACGGGCGGGGGGTCACGCGCGAAAAATCGCAGTTTCAAACTTGCAGCAGACGGTACTGCAGAGGATTCGTTTACGTATACATCAGATAAAGATCTGTATTATATTACCGACATGATAGAATATAATGGCTATATTTATCTCAGTGCAAACTCTGTCCCTAAACTCGAACCCGGAAAAAGCAACGCAGGAGGAAGATATGATATTGCGGGTGTTCTAAACGAAATTTACAATCGTAGGACTTTGGACATCCCGAACACCGAACTGACAGAACTTATGCGAAACAATTTCACTGCCGCACTGCTCGTTTGTGATCCTGCAAGTGGTATTCCGCAAACATTCTATACCGTAAAAGGTTCATTCGGTGCAAAACTCTCAATTAGTGAAGAAGGTAATCTTTTATGGAATGTCGAAAGCATAACCGATTCTTTCTTTTCACCTATGACAAGTTCTTTCTCCATAGGCGGGCAAAGCTATGTATATAAGTATGTTTTTGATAGAAATGGCAAAATTATTAGTCAAGAAAAGACTGGGGACATAGTCCAGTTCAGGAAATAGAAAGCAAGGAGCCCTGTGCTTTTTGAGTTCGAGATGTATATTTTCTTATATATGTTTCCTTAATCAGTGTTTCTAACAAAAAATTACCGAAAAACGGATTGATATATTCCCACGAATAGACGAAATATAAAATGGACTACAGAATAGTAGCACTTTTGTCCTAACAGTGACGAAGGACAGAATCTAAGTGGTGTTGGATATGACAGAGATGGATATAATGTTTGGGGGGAATTTATATTCCTTTCTTAAATTCCGAACGTCCAGCCAAAGTCGTTATGATAGATCATTTGTTTTGACATGCCTCCGTCAATGCAGAAGTCTTGTCCGGTAATAAAGCCTGCTTTATCGCTACAAAGGTAAAGCACCATATTGGCGATATCCAGAGGATTCCCAACTCTTTTAACGGGATGTTGATCGGCATCCGGTCCGTCATAAACTTTGAAATCAGTATCAATCCAACCGGGAGAGATGGAGTTGACCCGAACCTTACCGGCAAGCGAAATTGACAGGGAATGAGTAAGAGCGGATATAGCTCCTTTGGCTGCGGTATAGCTTTCGGTATTGGGCTGACTCATCCTGGCTCTGGTTGATGAAATATTGACGATGCATGCACCTTCATTAAAGTGATTGAGAAAAAGCTTTGATAGAATAAAGGGAGCGGTAACACCTACTTTTAAGACATAATTAAAGTCATCATATGAGCAGTCCGTGATCCCACCTTTTGAAAGCATGGCGTTATTGATAAGATAGTCGATGCCGTTGTAATCGCCTATTACTTTTTCCACAAACAAATGAAGCGTATTCTCATCTGCAATGTCCCCGACAAAATAATCATTTTCTAAAAGATCGATTATACAAACATTAGCCCTGTTTTTTCTGAATTCATCACAGATAGTTTTTCCAATTCCTGAAGCACCGCCTGTTACAACAACGGTTTTATTTTTAAAATCCATAAGTCCTCCCGTGTTTTATTAAAGAAATATTTAAGCTATTATATCATTGAGTATACAATTTTTTCAACTTTAACCTATATTAAATACGTTATTACTCTTAATCTTACATTTAGCAGATTATGTGGTTCCTTAATGCGATGACCTTCATATAATACATTAATAAATTTATATGGGGGCAGTCAACATGAAAAACTACAATATCAATTCGTATATTAATTTTTATGGGAATTATGTCGATAATAGGTTTAATTATAGCAGCAGGCAAAACACTTACACCCTTGACAGACAAATAGGGGATGTAAATGGTGACGGGGTAGCGGATATAGTTTATCTGGTGGGTGAAAAAAGTCAGAGCAACTTTTATGAAAACATTAGAGTAATGGTACAGGACGGAAGCACTCAGAACTGGTATGTTATTCCTCTTTATTCCGATTACAGTATGGCTTTCGATCCATGGCTGTTTCTGGGTAGTTTTACTAGCTATAGTTCAAAGGAGATTATGATAAGTCTTCCTGTTGGAGGAAGTGGAGCATTAACGTATTATTATGTGATATCTTTTTACAATAACAATGCCGAATATATGCTTGGTCCTGAACAATTTACGGATCTTGTGCAATCTCTCGGATTTGAAGCCAAATATATGGACAATTACAAAGTGCTTGTCAGAAGCATTAAACTCAACCAATCTTATATCGTCGATGTAAGTGACAGAAAAGAATTTTACGAAGGAACGGTTTATAACAACCAAGGCAAACTTATCAAACCCCTGAACGGATTTATTCTCTATCAACCCCATCTTTATCCTGTTAAAACCGATGGTATTGCTCCATATAAGTTGCAAGCACAAAACACTATAGCCGGAACTTCCCACGCTGATCGGCTTGGGTATACAGTAACATACTGGAAATATGACAGGCAGAGTAAAACATGGGAATTAGAACCTGACTATTTTTTTGTCATGCTGGGATAAACATGTAACTGTAATAGTTTGACAACAAAAGAAAGGAGTGGAAATCAACATAAGAAAATCAAAAGTATTCGCAGTAATTCTATGCTTGCCATGCTTTTAACGCTTATTCCGGCGACGGCACTGGCGGATCTCCGAAGCCGCACTTTCAGCCAAGCTGAAAAATAGCCAGAATACGCTGTTGGACAAGTTGATTGATGACGGTGCGGTAATAAAGTCAGAATAATTAAAAAGGGAGTCGCTTAATTGCATTAGAATAAAAATTCAAAGGAGACTTAAAATGAAAAAACGTGTTTTAGTCGTATTGCTTATTTTGTCTATGTGTATTACAGAAACTGCGTTTGCCTTGTCTTGGGATAATTGCGTTTTTGAGCTTTTGCGTGGTACGAAAAAGGTTGTCGGATTAAATGCCTTTGATGACTACACGGTAGGCGATGTAATCGAAGTTGCAAAATTAACTCTTGGCTACTGGCTGCCACAAGGAGGCCAAAAACATTACGGCATTGCAGAAGGTGTTAAATACTTTGTGGACGGTCAGCAGGTTACGGACAAATATTTGTGTGCGACAGTGGGCGAGCATAAAATCACTTTAAGAAAAGATGATCTGGTAGCGGAAAGAGGCTTTCATGTTAAACCAAAGCTCAACGGTAATAAGATTTCCAAGATTACTCTGGTTAAACCCCCGGCCCAAACAAGGCTTCGTTCGAATATCGATTCATTTAAGCCGGAGGATATAGTGGTAAAATGCAGTTTTTCTGATGGCAAGCAGGACCAGCTTTTGGGTTATAATGAGCTTGCTTTTTATAGTGTGCCACGTGATAAGGCGGTGAGAAAATTTGATGAAGCTGCACCGATATACCCCGGATATGTTTTTACAGTACCGGAAGAAAAGGATTTAATAATAAGGGTTGCAAGCGAATCAATACGTGTTCCTATAACAGTTGTATCGCCGACTGAAGGAGCTTCCAATACACAAATGCTCAAAGAGCCTTCTCAGCTTGAGTATGTTGTGGATGAAGGCTTTAAAATGAGTGACTATGTTGTAAGATGCTACTACCCAGATGGCAGTTTTAAGGATTATTCGGGGAAGGACATTGTGATAACAGCAAACGGCGTTAGAATGTATGATGGATACAAATTTACCAGTGCAGGAGAAAAAAAGCTTGTGATTAGCTTCGGTGATTTCAGGAGGCAATATACACTTTATGTCAAACCTAAAACGGAAGTGGTAAAAACACCTAAAAATTGGTGGTATAGAGTGGGCGAAGGCTTTAGAATGAGCGAATTTACCATAAGATGCAACTATGAAGGCGGAATCTTTAAGGATTTTTCAGGTGGGGAATTATCCATAACGGCAAACGGTGTTAAGATGTATGAGGGGTATAAATTTCAACAGCCTGGAAATAAAAAGCTTACTGTAAAATACGGGAGCTTTGCAAAAGAATATATTTTAAAGGTTGTGGATGCAAGTAGTCCTATTATAGGAAATGGCAAAAGAGCCTCTCACATTTAATTACAGAGTGGGTGAGGGCTTCAGAATGAGCGATTATGCAGTAATTTGCAGATATAGCGACGGATCCTCAAAGGAAATTAAAGGTGAAGAATTAAGCATCACGGCAAACGGAGTTAAAATGTATGATGGGTATTCATTTAAACAAGCCGGTACAAAGAAGCTTGTAGTAAAATACGGCGATTTCAGCAAGCAGTACACATTGAATGTTAAAAATGCCGGTGAAGCCGATGAGATAAGCGTTACTATTGATGGAAATCTTGTTAAGTTCGACCAGCCTCCTATAATAAAGGATAGCAGAACACTGGTCCCCCTTCGTGCAATATTTACCCAGATGGGGGCAAGCATTGTCTGGAATCAGGATACACAAACCGTTACGGCCAAAAAAGATAATAATGTTGTAACCATGCAGATAGGAAACAATATTTATAAGGTTAACAGCAGCGAAAAAAAACTGGATGTTCCTGCACAGATTATAAATTCAAGAACGCTGATTCCCGTACGAGCCATTGCGGAAAGCTTTGATTGCGATGTTTTATGGCACGGAGATATAAAACTGGTAGAAATAACAAGAGGCGATGCTTCTTCCGTTAATAATCCGTATGCCGAAGTTGCACGGGATGTTCTTTATTACACCAATCAAGAGAGAGCAAAGCATGGTCTTACAGCCCTTACATGGGATGATGATGTTGCAAAGGTTGCACAGAAATACAGCGAATACATGGCAAAGAATAATTTCCTGGCTCATGAAGGTATAGACGGTTCAACACCTAAAACCCGTATTGATGATGCTGAAATCAAATATACAAGACTTGGCGAAAACATCGCCATGGGCACTGAAAGTGCAAAAGATATTGTCAGAGCATGGATGGAATCCGAAGGGCATAGAGCCAATATTCTGCAGCCTGAATTTACACATTTGGGCGTAGGCGTTGCAAGAGGTGATAATGGATATCTGTTCTGGACACAGAATTTTATTACATACTGATTAAAATAAAAAATTGGAGCAGGAGGAGGGTGTACATATGGAAGCTTTAGATATTATTTTTAAAAGAAAAAGTACAAGGAAATTTACAAATCAGGAAATTAGTGAAGAAGTTCTAACTGTTATTCTAAAGGCTGCAATGGCAAGTCCTAGTTGTGCAAACACACGAGATTGGCAGTGTATGGCTGGGTATCTGGCTGCAAATGGAGTGTGTTAATAATCAAAAAGCACTATTTGATCTACCAGATCATATTATTCCACATTCTATTCTCGCATTGGGCTATCCACAGGATGAAGATGCTTTTAATGCAGATAATTCCAGATGGAAATTTGAAGAAAGTAAGATTCATTATGAGAAATGGTAATTAACATGCATTCCATAAATAAAGAATAATGAAATTTTAGGCCACTGGGTGATTAATTTGACTTAGTGGCCACTTTTGTGTAAGTTACTTTGTATATTAAAATACTATTAATCTTTTACATTTATCTATTGCAAAATTCCGGTAAAACATTTGTTATTTTCTCTGCTAAATGTTAAATTAATAACGTATTTAATGTATTTAAAAGATTATAAGGAGCAATTAAAAGTTTTTGTAAGGAGGTTTTATGAGTAATAGTTTAAAAGTCGCTATCGATTTTATAGTTTTGGCAATATTGTATGCAGTTGTATTTTTTAACAGATGGAAAACAAAAGGAAAATCAAAGTTGCTTGTCAATACAGTTATGTATGTCTATATATCATTGGTTTTGTATGTTACATTAATGCCGATTGTTGTTTCGCTGCCATTTATTTTTAATCATCCATATACACCGATGAATATGATACCTTTTGATGATTATTTTTCGGGCAGAGGCGATACGGTTCGCCAGATTATACTTAATGTTATTATGATGATGCCGTTTGGATTTTTACTACCGGTGGTGAAAAAGCAGAAAATATTATTCTGCCTGTTCTGGACGTTTTTATTTAGCTTGGGGATTGAGTTGACTCAACCATTGATTAACGGTTTTCGCACTGCAGATATAACAGACTTAATCACAAATACCATAGGAGGCCTTCTTGGATATTTGTTGTATATAGTATACCGATTTTGTAATAATGTAGAAGTAATTTAAAAGGAAAACGCTGTATTTAAGCCTAATATCAATAATAATTGAAAGATTATACTTAAAATAAGGAGCAATAATATGAATATAAGATATTTGCATGAAATTCTATCCCGTATTGAAGAGATAAAGGTAATAGGGAGAAATGTTATGGTGGACGGTGTTATTTGTAATGTTATGGGAATAGTACACCGTGACATGGAGATGCGACTATTAATTTTACAATATGACGAGAATTTTCGAGATAGTATTGAAGAAATTGAAGCAACAAAACTTTTCGATGCTCAGAGTATACATGAAAGTAACAGAATGCTGATGCGTAATGATAGAAAAGTCGATGCAAAAAATCCCTTTCAATCTGTTTTAAAAGTATTAATTGGCGAAAGAGAATTTAAAATAGAAGAGTCAGTACATCACAGACTGAGTATGCAGGATTGGGATAATATTTTGACGATCGCCAAATTCATGAATAATGGGTGGCAACCGAATCAATTTGATTATCAAAACATAGATATGCTATTCTTAACCAGCTTGAAATTAGTCGGTGATTTTATTTCAATTCCGGAGTTCAATCAGAATGATAAGCTGCGTTTTGTAATGGGACCGGATAGTGTAATACATCAAGTGGAGAAACCTATTACTTTGGTTGTTGGAGGAAGCTATCCCGACAAATTAATGTTTCAAGATGCAGCTACCGGTGTGGAACATTGGGCGCAGATTAATAGAGTATATTTGCTGGATATATGGGATGAAATGGAAAAGATCCTTGCTCATCCAAAACTTCAAGAACAAATGACTTCTGAGGAAATTGCTCAAAGAAGATTAGACTTAGAGAAAAAGCTTTTGGAAATTTGCCCTAAAGGTTTATACCTTCCCGTAATTGAGTACGAATGTGAGGAAGATATATTTCTACAGTTTTATTCCAAATCTTTTTTGGATGCAAAACCTTTAGACAGAGGTAATAGTGTGGGATTATTATTCCAGCCGGACCAGCCTACAGGCACTTTGGGATTAAAGCTCAAAGCTGCTGTTCTACAGGAGCCGGTTCCAGCAGATACTAGTACAATCGAGGTAGAATTATTTCAATATATTAGCACTATCACTAATGATGACATTGTACTGTAAAAACGGTATATATAAAAACTCGTTTATGAAAGGGAATGTAGGACTAATTTAATGAAAATATACGGAGAGAAGAAAAATGAAAACAGTATTAACTATTGCAGGAAGTGATTCTAGCGGAGGTGCAGGAATCCAGGCAGATATCAAAACAATGACAGCAAACGGTGTATATGCCATAAGTGCGGTTACGGCACTTACTGCACAGAATACAACCGGTGTAACAGGGATTGTGGAAGTTACTCCGGAATTTTTAAGCAAGCAGTTGGACAGTGTTTTTACCGACATCTATCCGGATGCAGTTAAAATTGGTATGGTTACATCTGCTCAATTAATTGAAACAATATCTAAAATGCTGAAATTTTATAATGCAAGAAACATTGTTGTAGATCCTGTGATGATTTCCACAAGCGGTTCAAAGTTCCTCGAAGATGATGCATTAGAAACCATGAAAAACAGTTTATTCCCTCAGGCAGTTTTATTGACGCCTAATATTCCGGAGGCATCTGTCTTATCGGGAATAACCATTGTAAATGAAGCTGACATGATTAAAGCGACAGAAATTATCGGTAACCAATTTGGTTGTGCTGTTCTTTGCAAAGGCGGACATAGAGTAAATGATGCAAATGATTTATTGTATTATAATAATAAGTACAAGTGGTTCGTGGGAGAGAAAATTAACAATGAAAATACACATGGAACCGGATGCACATTATCGAGTGCCATAGCTTGCGGCCTTGCTAAAGGCATGGATTTGGAGACATCAATTCAAATGGCGAAGGATTATATATCAGGTGCCTTAAAGGCGATGCTTGACTTAGGAAAAGGAAACGGACCTCTTAATCACATGTGGAATATACATAGGTCGGAAAATTGATAAATATATACAGAAGCAATCATAGTTTATTGTAAAAGGAGATAAATAAGTGACTAAGTCATTTAATGGAAGAAAATTTGTCGCATCTTACAGCGGTGGCAAAGATAGTATTCTTGCGATTTATAGAGCTATAAAGCTTGGAATGAAACCGATTTCGCTTATTATTACGTATAATACCGATATGGAACGCTCCTGGTTTCATGGTATTCCTGATGATTTATTGAACGAGGTTTCAGCTTCACTGAATATACCGATTAAATTGATTAAGACCTCCGGAAAAGATTATGCAGCAAATTTCGAAAAGGAGCTTAAGAAACAGAAGGAAAACGGTGCTGAGATTTGTGTATTTGGCGATATCGATCTTGAAGAACATTTACAGTGGTGTGCTGCACGTTGTGATGCAGCGGGTATCGAAGCCTTTTTTCCGCTTTGGCAAGAAGAAAGAAAGGCATTGGTGGATGAATTCATTGAAAACGGGTTTACTGCAAATATTATTGTTGTAGATACGGATAGGCTGAGTGAAAAGCACCTTGGAATGACATTGTCGCCTGAAGCGATTTCCTCGATTATTTCAGAAGGAGCGGATGCCTGCGGAGAAAATGGCGAATACCATACATTTGTATCAAATGGCCCACTGTTCAAAAAGCCGATTTCTTTCTGCTATGGAGAGCTTGTCAGGAAAGAACAATATGCGATTCTACCGATTAGGAAGATTTAAATTGTTTAGTATGAATGGAGCTAGTAAGAATACAGCTCAAAGAAAAGAACTTTTTATTGGAAAAGATTGATTGCACAAGAAAAAGGATGGTATTAGTGGCAAAAAATAACAATAAATCAATAAACTGCAAGGCTCGTATAAATAAGGTATTTGTATATGGAACACTAATGAAAGATTTTTGTTATTATAAATGGTATCTTGAAGGCCGAATAAATCGCATAACACCAGGCAGAACTTATGGATTGCTTTATCATCTGCCTGAAGGATATCCTGCTTTGTTGCCGGGAAATGGGATAATTGAAGGAGAAGTTATGGAGCCTGTTGATGGGGAGCTTTTAAAATCTTTGGACAGGTTGGAGGACTATGATGAATTTGGCAGCAACAATCTATACGCTAGAGAGATAAGGAGCATATCTACCGAAAGAGGGGAAGATATGATCTGTTGGATATATATTTTCACGAATGAGAAATATGCAAAAGAAAATGGGATTTTAGTACCGAACGGAAACTGGAGAAAGTTTATGGGAAAAAGAGGGGAATTGATATAAGTGGAGAGCAATATTGGAACTACTCAGGTAATTATGAAGCTGATAGTTTGTCCTATAAACTTTAAAGAAACTGTAATTACTGATATTAAATGTAGAAGGCTGGATTTCTCCAGCCTTCTTAATAATTAATACATTTGCATTTGAGAATCTTTAGGATCAAGACCATAAGCGTTTGAACCCCTAGTGCCTTCAGTGCAAGTGAGAATTAATAACCATATTCCACCAATAATAGGTACTAAGCATATAAAATACCACCAGCCGGATTTTCCAATATCATGAAGTCTTCGTACTGTTACTGCAAGTGAAGGTATTAATATAGCCAGTGCATATAAAACGTACAAACCTATGAATATACCACTAACCACTAAACCGAGAAAGTATAATGCTATAATTATAATGGAGTTGAATAATTGGAACATCCAATATTCTTTACGTCTTGCTCTGCCATTAAAATTGGCATAATTTTGTAGAACTTTTAAATACCATTCCAAATTGGATTCCCCACTAATAAAATAAAATGATTTCAAAAAACTAAGTAATCAATAATATTATAGCATTTTTCGACATTGTTTTCAAGTATTTTACAACAATTCTTCTAAAAAATTACTATAAACGACAAAACGATTTTAAAAATAAATTCCACAGCTAGACCACAGCTTATGCACTGAAAACAGAATATTGTATAATATTGTAATTGACAGTGCATGTCACAAATAGATGGATGATGTACTAAACAACCAAGAGGAATTTTATATAATTATGAAAATAACTAATAATTTAGGTATTGCACATAGAAATAAATACGGATTAAAGATTTTTAAAATATTGTTTTTTGTTATATTAATTATTTATATAATGCTTGCGGTTTTCGTCCATTTTTTCTTGAAAGGGTTATTTTGTGGCCTAGGGATCAATTCGTTGAGGTGTCTGAATTGGATATTCAGGAAGGTAGAATAGAAAATATAGAACTCACAATGAAGGATGATATCATTCTAAGAGGCTGGCTTGTAAAAAATTCAACTTCTGAAAAGGCAAACTTATTGATTTACTTTGGCGGAAATGCCGAGGAATTATCTAGTGTTATCAGTAAGATGTATAAATTGGGTAATTGGAATGTAGCATTAATAAACTATTGAGGTTATGGAAATAGTGAAGGGTTGTCTAATGAAACAACATTATATAGCGATTCATTGGAGATATACGATTGATTCCACTGCATAAACTCTTTTTTTACAATAGATGTACCTTGACAACTTC
>DAOOVO010000123.1:0-10837 GCA_035370245.1 Pseudobacteroides sp. | reverse complement strand
CAACCATAAGGGGGCATGAGCTTCTTGCACATAAGGAAGTGACTGGAAAGAGTTATTATTATGTCAACAATGCCCATGGCGATGTAACAGCATTGGTGGATGGGAGAGGTGATGTAGTAAACAGGTATAGATATGATGCCTTCGGTAATACCGTTGAAGCAGTTGAGAAGGTACAGAACAGATTTAGGTATGCCGGAGAACAGTTTGACCCTGTAACAGGACAGTACTACCTAAGGGCAAGGTTTTATAACCCTGTAATAGGAAGGTTTACGCAGGAGGATACATACAGAGGCGATGGACTAAATCTGTACGCTTATGTAGCGAATAATCCTGTTAAGTATGTTGACCCTAGTGGGTATTCTTGTGAAAGTAAAAATAATGTATATAATGATGATAGAACCGAAATATATAACAATCTACGGAATGAAACTCAAGCAAAATTAGCAGAATGGACAGAAGAAGCAAAAGATTTAGAAAATAAGAATAGAACTTTGTCTATGAATCAGTTAAAACCAGCATTTTCTACAAGTTATAATGTAAAAACAAACAAATATTATTATGCAAGAAATATGACAAAATTGGAAGTAACCGAAGGAAAAATTATATACCATCCATATGTAAAAAATAGAATTGAGAATATGGATAGCAAAATATATGAAGTATATAAAGATAAGACACATGGGGCAGGGTCCCATGCAGAATGTCTCACACTAAACGAATCTATGTTAGATCAATTTTGCATGGAAAACAATATTGCAAGAAGCGATATTACTCAAGCGTATATAGATAAGTTATATAAAGAGTCACCAGAAAAGTTTAATCAGAATCCAAATGATACAATTATTAATGTAGTAAATTCAGTTAAGTTAAATAATAATGATCTTGCGATACCTGGAAGACCAATGCCTAGATGTCCTCATTGTAAGCATATTACATTAGAATCTGATGTGCTCGAAGAAGTTTTAGAAGTAGAAAGAGATTATTATGCGAAAAGATTTCCTGATTTAATATTCTAATAAAAAGGTGATTTTGATGAATATATTGTCTAAAGAAGAAATTTTAAATAAAGGAAAGAATTGTATTACTGAGATAGGATATGACCCTTTGACAGGCCTTTATGTAGAAATGGATACTTATATACCATATAACGGGATAGGGTATACAGTATTTGAGAATGGAGAAATTGAGTCATATTCATTCTATGTTGATGGTATAGAAGATATTCAAACCGTAGAGTTTTATCATAATGGAAAACTAAAGACATATTATGATATGAAAAATGGGCTTATTGATGGAAAGATAATTAAATGGAATGAAGAAGGAATAATGACCTATTGTGCAGAATGTGAAGTTAGTGTTATAAAAGCATTTAAAGAGTGGAATGTACAAGGTGAGTTAATAAATGAAAAAAAGGAGCCTACAATAGAGGATTTGAGCAAGATAGAAAGAATTAAAATGGAAGGAAGATTTTTAGAATAAAATTTGCAATTTCAATAGTTAAATATATAGATTGTAAATAAAAGCGTAAGCGTAAAATAGATTATCACATAGTAGAATGATTGCGTAGTTGATACAATCACTGTAAAAATGATTGAAGGAGTGATTGTATGGACATACAAAAAGCAACATCTGAACAACAAATATCTAAGTGGGCGGGATTAATACAAACCCGGCTTGAAAATGGGCAAAGTATCAAAGAATTTTGCCAAACGAATGGAGTAAGCAAAGCTACATACTATTATTGGCAGAAGAAAGTCACTGAAGCAAAGTGTACAGTGCTTGAAGAAATAAAAGAGTCCAAAACTGAAGTACCAAGCGGATGGATGCAGCTTGCATCGAAACCGGTGCACTTCGCAAAAGCTACACTTGAAATTAAATTAATGACTGTAATGTCACTGTAAACACGGAAACAGACTTAGAATTGTTGAAAAAAGTTTGCCAGGTGTTGATGTCCCTATGATAAGATGGAATGAAAAACCTGTGTATCTTTGCTGCAGATATACGGATATGAGGAAATCAATCAATGGCTTGATAGCACTTGTGCAAGAGAGTTTTTGCCTTGACCCATTTGAGGATGCACTGTTTGTGTTCTGTAACAGAGATAGAAACAGGATGAAAATTCTGGAATGGGATGGAGATGGGTTTTGGCTGGACTTTAAGCGATTGGAACGAGGGAGATTTCGTTGGCCAACGGAAGGAGATTCCACCACAATGCTTCTTGATGTAAATGAATTAGGTTGTCTGATTGACAGTGCCAGATTGGAAAAAAAGCTTAGACGTAAGGAAGTTTTAGAGCGTCAAATTTCATGAAACATTAATGCATTGAAAACTGGATTTTGCATGGGTTTTTATGGTATAATTACCACGTAAATACACGAGAGATAACAGTTGAAAAATTACTTAGTATAATTGAAGAGAAGGAGCGCAGAATTGCTGAATTAGAACATCAAGTAAACTGGTTCATGGAACAAATCCGCATTGCAAAGCATAGGCAATTTGGCGTATCAAGTGAACAATCGAATGCACTTCAAATAAATCTATTCAATGAAGCAGAAACAATAGCCAATTTAACAGTACCTGAACCATCATTGACGGAGGTAAAGTCTCATCATCGTAAAAGAACGCGTCTAACAACGGACAAGTTGCCGGAGGACTTGCCTGTCGAGATAATAGAGCACGAACTGCCGGAAAGTGAACGTGTCTGTTCGGATTGTGGTGGTGAAGTGCATACAATGGGAAGAGAAACCCGTGATGAGTTAAAGATTATTCCGGCGAAAGCGGTAATTGTTCGTCATATTAGGCATGTTTATTCATGCCGGAACTGTGAAAAAACTTCAGATCGTACTCCCATTGTTAAGGCAGATATGCCTGAACCGGCCATAAAGGGAAGCTTTGCTTCTCCCGAGACAATTGCGCATATAGCGACACAAAAATTTATGATGGCATCGCCATTATATCGTCAGGAACAGGAATGGAAGCAAAACGGCATTCTGATTTCAAGGCAGACAATGTCAAATTGGCTCATTAAAGCCTGTGAGGACTGGTTGGAACCGATATATGAGGAAATGAAGAGGGAGCTGTGTGATCATGAGGTACTTCATGCAGACGAAACAGTTGTGCAGGTGCTAAAAGAACCTGGGAAGGCGGCACAGTCGAAAAGTTACATGTGGCTGTTCAGAACGAGCGATGAGGCAAAACAACAGATAATACTTTATGACTACCAGCCTGACAGAAAGCATATTCATCCGGAAGAATTTCTAAAAGGATTTTCGGGATATTTGCATGCAGACGGATATAAGGGATATTGCAAGCTGCCCGAAAATATTACTGTAGTAGGTTGCTGGGCACATGTGCGACGAAAATTTTTTGACGCGATGGAGGCCCTGCCCAAAGATAAGATTGATATTGTAACAGATACCCAAGTAATCCAAGTAAAACGCTCAATGACAGCTATTAATAAGCCTAAAAACTTTTTAAGTAAGAGTACCCGTAATCAAATAAAAGCAACAGTAGATTACGCTAACCAAGTAGGAAAAACTCCTGAATATTGGTTTAAATATGGAGTTAGTAAAGAAGTACAAAATTACTTGAAAAGCAAAGGTGTGAAAGTAATAACTGGTTTAGGAGGAAGGTAATGGGACACTATGTATCTGTTAGAGGATGGATTGAATGTGATAAAAGCAATTTCCCAGCTATAGAAAAAGTGATTGATAAATATAGAGTAAGTTTCTTAAAATACTCTATACAGCAAGAAACGGCTGAATTATATCAAAAAGGTTGGCAAATTCCAAATGACGTTATAAACTGGACAGCATATGTTTTTTATGGTGCAGATATTAGGCAATATAATGTCGATTTTATAAAAGATCAAATTATTGAAATTGGAGAAATAGATGAAGATATTAGGGCATACTTTTTTATAGATGATGAGAATATAAATAACTATAATTGGAAGTTGTGCCAAGGTATTTTATCGGAGTCCCAAAGAGAAAGTATTGAGCAATATTTGTAAATGTTAAGACTATCAAAGCCTACATGGTATATTTTACCTTGTGGGCTTTCTGTTTTTTTATTAATCCCTTGGCTTATAAATCTATAAATCTAAAATATCCTATCATTTTGCTTTAATATTTATTTTTAATAAATAGCATGGTATTATAAAATGGAAAAGTTTTGTACCTTATAAAATCCACAATAAAAAAACATATAAATTGCACCGAAACGGGGGTGATAAGAATTGGCAAAAATAAATTATTTACTGCAAGGAATTAATGAAAAAAGCCACATCCAATTTATTGAAGAAATTCTTAAGTTACCAGATATAAAAAAGGTTATATTTAGTGTTGCTTTTATGAAAAAAAGAGGATTGCTATTACTGGAAGAAGATTTAAAGCCTTTTTACAATATTACAGATATTTACGTTGGTATAAGAAATGGTGTTACCTCAGTTCAAGCTATTATGGAATTGGTTAAAAACGGTATAAAGCCTTATCTTGTTGATACAGGAACAAATTCCTTTATTTTTCACCCTAAAATTTTTCTTTCATACAGTGATACTGAAGCTAAAGTTATTGTTGGAAGTGCAAATGCAACATCGGGCGGTTTTTTAGATAACATTGAAGCCAGCACCCTATTACACTTGTACCGAAGTAATACAGAGGACGAGCATTTACTGAATCAAATAATTAATTCAATCAATACATTGGCTTCCGAATTTCCGAACAATGTAACACAAATTAGTTCCGCTAAAGAAGTTATAAAAGTTTTTAGAGAAGGTAGACTATTTGATGAACGCTCATCCCCCAACCCATCTACTTCATTAAAGAGTACTTCAAAGAGTCCTGAATTTGTGCCAAGGATGAAGTTAAAAACACGTAGGATAGAAATTGAATCATCAGTTCCAAAGAAAAGGGCAAAAACTGTTGTTTTACAACAACATAAAACTCATCAATGGATTCTGTTATGGGAAAGTGGACCACTTAAAGAACGTGATTTAAATATTCCCAGTGGAAGCAATACAAATCCTACAGGTTCAATGTATTTAAAGAAAGGTAGCATGGAAAACATCGACCAACGGCATTACTTTAGAGAAGAAATATTTAATAATTTAAAATGGGTTAGAGATACAAATCCAAGGACTTCTCATTATGAAAGAGCTTATGCAAAATTCGAAATAATAATAAAAGGTATAAGTTATGGAATTTATAAATTAAAGCTTTCCCATAATACAAGAACTGATTCCAAAACCTATGAACAAAACAACTCTGTAACACAGATACACTGGGGAGATGCTAAACATGTTATTGCTCGAAGTGATCTTTTGGGACAGCTACTTCGTATTTATAAGCCTGAAAATGAATATTCCTATTTTATTATGGAAATAGAATAAAAAAAGCAAGCAACCATGTTATATTAGTACATTGTTGCTTGCTTTTTATTAATTTTTAACTCGCTGCCTTCTATTTTTCAATCTGAACCACGCATTTTGAAGTGTAATAATTTCATTTGGTGAAAGCCCTACATTTGCCAATACATTTCTATCTTGTAAACTAAGAATATCTTCAGTTTTCAAAGTTCTTATTTGAGAATCAAGCTCGTCAACAAATGGAGTTATTTTACTAGAAATGGGTATAAGTAATTTTTCAATTTCTGATGGAACTAATTCAAGGACACCACCGCCATAATGCCGTCCTTCCAACTCTGCACTGAGGGCTGTCAAACTATTAATAAATGAATATGCTAACAAATCAGGATTTATTTCAGGTTTAAGCATTTTTATTCTATATGCAGTATCAGTTGTATAGGCATTCAACCTATTTACAATTAATCTTGGAATATCATGCGACCTTTTTAACATACATAAAGGAGTAGCATACACAGAAGGAACTTTATACCAAGGCTTTCTGATTCTGCATTTATAACGAGTATGTAATCCTTGGGATTCCCCTAAACTTATATACTGTTTTTGTAAGTCTGAAAAGTTTTCATTAGAATCAAACCATATAAAATTAGTTGGCAATGACTTTTGTGCATTTTTTGAATGTTGGTTAATATCATAAACAATTCCGGGACAATGTTCACTCCTTCCAAACATTGGATGAGCATATGAGCTTAAATCATACATTTGCACTATTTCATCATTTACCAAAAAGAAATTATTAGCACCTGTAACTATTCCGACATCAACATCAGCAATGTCAGCAAATTTTGATATAAAGCTATTTTTCAATAATGACTTATAGACACTAAACTCATTTTTTGACAATAGGGCATATGTCCACTTGCCTTTCAAAGTATCTCCATTAGTGTAATTTGCATTATTAAAATATTCAAATGGATTGGTTTGTGTAAAATCAAGCCCCTTTGTTTGAATTATTGATAATCCTTGAGATTTACTATTTGGGTCTTTTTTCTTTTCAGCAAGAAGTATTACTGCACCCTGTAAAGTATCCTCAAACCAAATATCCTCTGGGTCAAATATCAATATTTTACTACATACATTACTTATATATGAGCGTACAGATTGAGCATGTATAACATGCAGAATTTCAGCAGGAACTACCATTCCAAACCTTCCGCCTGGTTTTAACATATGTAAAGAAGCCAGTACAAAGGGAACCCACGCATTTGTGTGCTTTGTAAACTTGATATTAAGAAATTTAAATATAGTTTCTGCTTCGTCTTGCATTATGTCCGGTAGATACTGATATCTAATAAATGGCGGATTTCCAACTACAGCATCAAACATTGGCTCTTGGTCAAGATTTCCTATTGCCCAACTTAAAAAGTCGTCATTAATAATATTAGAATTCAAATTATGACAATAATTAGCACGTTCATAGGCTTTGGCGGCTTCTTCTTGTTCAAGTTCTAACCCTAAAAATTCTGTTTTATGTTCAAAATTATTACACAGGCTATTTATTGTTTCTAAAAATATACCATCTCCACAACTAGGTTCTAAAATGCTTTTTGTGTTAATTCCAATAACCCACTGGCTGATAAAGTTTGCCAATTCTATAGGAGTATAATACCCACCCCTCAATTTTTTTGCAGTTTCATTTATTATAAAATTCATTTTTTTACCCTCTCAATCAAATACTTATTGTTGCTCTTTTCGGCAACCAAATCATGTTTATTAATCAAAGAAGTCGTATTATCAGAAATATATATATTTGCAGTTTCTAAAAACCAATCTTTTAAAGTAATCTGATTCTGCTCTAAAGCTAAATAAAGCTTTCTTTTAATATTCGGGTCTACTTCTAAAACAATTCTTCCTGACTTTCCTCTTGCCAAACAAATCACTCCTTATCCATCTATATAACATATATAATATAACACGTGTAACATGAAGTCAATAAAAAAAACAAACTTATGTTCGTTTGATTTATAAATCAATATTTACTTTTAAAAAAACCAATCAGCCAAAAAGTGAAACGGAAGTAATGGGCATAATACCCATACTTCCTGCAATATCTACGTTTCAAACCGCTTCACCTTCTTCTACATCTTCCATAGGAGTAATAACAATCCGTCCTTTCTCAACTTCAATCTTGATATTCATGCCTACATGAAACCCCATACGCTCCAAATAAGCACCCTGCAACTTAATCTGTGGAGTATCGGCAGTATCAAGCCATGAAGTATGTACATCTGAAAATCTCGTAACCATAAATAACACCTTCCTATAATCAAATAATGTTGTCTCATGGAACTGAACCGCTCCATAAGCCGGAGCGGAATTTAACGCCATTTCCTGAGCCTGTCAAGAACTTTTTATTTTTTTATCAGGATAAATTTTTATTTGCTATGCCATCCAGAACCAGATAAATTATTTCAGCAAAATATTTCCAAGCTGTGGTTTTGTATAGTGACATTCCACAAAAATAATGAATTTTGTTTTTGACAGAGAAGGTATTTACCTACGATAACAGGGGTAACCTTGTAGAAGAGCATGTTAAGTTTGATGAAGGTAAATATGCTGTAAAAAAATATGCCTATGACAGTGATGGCAGACTAATTTCGAGAACCGATTCCGAAAATAATACTACAACATTTGAATATGAACACATAGATATTGACAAACCCACAAAGGTAATAGATGCAGAGGGTAATGTATTCCTTTACGCTTATGATAAAGCCGGAAGAATGATTTCTATCTCGACGTCTTACGGAACAGTGAAGTTTGAGTATAATGAGATAAATAAAAAGACAAGCATAATCGATGCAGAAGGCAATGTAACAAAAATGGAATACGACAAAATGGGGAATCTTATCAAAAAGATACTCCCTAAAGGACATAAAAGCGGAGATTGCTATCATTACCGATATGATGCCATGGATAGGCTAATTGAAACGATAGATCCGTTTAATAATGTCCTTGCCGTAAAATACGACATACATGGCAATCTTATAAAAGAGATAAATCCAAATTATTACGAAGCACAGTCGGGTGACGGCATAGGCATCCAATATATTTATGATGACAGCAACAGAAAAATTAAAACCGTATATCCAACCGGTGGTGAAACAAGGGTGGAATACGATTCTGTAGGAAATGTAATTAAAACGACGGGCCCGGTTAAAGAAGGAAATAGTACTGATGAGGTGCCTTCCACACAGTATGAATATGATGAATTGAACAGGTTGAAAAAGATCATATCTTGTGGGGCAGTTACTAAAGAATTTGAGTATGATGCCGAGGGCAGAATAATCAAAGAGAAAAATGCAAAGGGTTATTGTACTCTCTTTAAATATAACTGTGCCGGTTGGCTGCTTGAAAAAAGGGTGCCTGTGGAAGAAAAGTCCGGTATGATTCTTTACAATGTGACCCAGTATGAATATGACCTTGCTGGAAGAAGAATCAAGGAGAGAATTTCTCCGGAATATGTTACCGAGGAAGCTTCCCCAAGCGTTTTGAATACCATAGACTATACCTATGACAAGCTTGGAAGGATGATCAAAGTTTCCGATACAACGGGAGGCGAGGCAGAGTTTAACTATGATTGTCTTGGAAACAGGATTTACGAAAGAATTAAAATAAATGACAAAAAGACAAAGACAATTCGCTATCAATATAACAGTCGCGGTCTGCTTTCAAAAAAGATTGAAGAGATAGATGGTGACGATTTAGCACAGAAGATAGAAGGAAAAGCTATTGTCCAGACTATCTATGATTATGATTCAAACGGTAATATCATAAAGGTAACTACACCGGAAGGTTATACTACAGAGTTGTCCTATGATGCTGCCGACAGAATTACTAAAGTTGTAGAGAACGGTAAAACTATAAAGGGAAGAGAGACATATTTCCAATACGATAGTGCAGGAAACGTAATAAAGGAAACCGACTGCAACGGTAATTCCATAAAATACGATTACGACAGCATGAACAGGCCTATCAGAATAATCGATAAAGAGGGCGGTATTACAAGACTCTTCTATGATGAAGCAGGAAATGTGATAAAGCGTGTAAGCCCTGAAAACTATAACCAAGATGAAGATGACGGTTTAGGAACAAACTATAAGTATGATGGTTTAAACAGACTGGTAGAGATAACTAATGCTCTTGGAGTGTTGGTGCAAAAGAATATATATAATGATGCAGGAGAACTTGTTGAGAGATTCGATGCAACAAGAAATGGTGCTAAATTCAGCTATGACCTTGGCGGAAGAGTAAAGGAAATATATACGCCGGGTTCTTTGAAGTCGGGTATGCCGGCACAGCAGTACACCTATGATGCCATGGGCAACATAACGGGAATAAGAGATGGAGAAGGCAACTTTACCCATTACAAGCTTGACCTATGGGGAAGGATAGAAGAAATCAACAAAGCCGATGGAAGTGTAGAGAAATACACCTACGACTATGCTGGAAACATAACAAGTTCCACTGATGGAAATGGAAATACCACAGTATATGATTACAACAGTTTGAATGTATTGTCGCAGATAATTGACCCTGCAGGAGATAAACTTGCATATAAATATGACCATCAGGGACGAGTGGCACGTAAAATTGACAGAAATAGAAGAATAACCGAATATATTTACGATATCGGTGACAATCTGGTGTTGAGAAGAGACTTGGCAACCGGAACAAGGGAAGAATTCAGCTATTATGTAGACGGCACCCTTAAATCAGCGTCAAGTGGTGGTGTGGTATATACCTATGATTATACCCCCAATATGAATTTAAAATCAAAGAAATTAAACGGAAAGCCTTTAATTGAATATAAATATGACAAGAACAACAAAATAGTAGAACTAAAGGATATTACAAAAAGACAGACCACATATAAATATGACCTTTTAGGAAGAATTGAAGAGGTATGGGATAGAAATCAAAAAGAAGCCGAATACCGGTACAATCCCGACAATACGATAGCGTCAATAATCTATGCTAATGGCGTAAATGTAAAATATAGTTATGATGAGGATAAAAATCTCACAGAAATTATAGCAAGAAATAAAGACGGAGAAGAGATATTCAGCCATAGTTATGTCTATGATGTAAATGGAAATCAGGTTGAACGCACCGAAAACGGTGAGACAACCCGATATATATATGATAGGTTAAACCGATTGTCAAAAGCGATATATCCTGAAGGTGAGGAAAGCTTTGAGTACGATTTCGTAGGAAACCGTATAAACAGGACAATGAAGGGTGTAACCACAAGGTATAATTATGATAACAGAAACCGACTGATAGAGAAGATAGAAGGAGGAATGCAGACCTCTTATCGTTATGACCCGCAGGGCAACCTCTTAGAAGAGGAAGGAAGAAGGGGAACAACAAGATATACCTACGACTGCTTTAACCGTACCGAAAGTGTAAGAA
>DAOOVO010000122.1:0-10975 GCA_035370245.1 Pseudobacteroides sp. | reverse complement strand
TACCAGATGAAGAGTCTAGGGCTGAAATATCTAAGGCTCTGGATGAATGGCTTGGCAGGAAAAGATATTGATTGATATGCCAATATGTCTGCTTGTATTTGACGCTTACTGTACATTGGCAATTCCATAAAACACCAAACATCTTGACAAAATTCTGGAAAGAGGCAACAAAAAATCCGATAAACCCATTATCATTTAAAACAGCAATTCAAAAAATTAGGGGGTATCGGATATTAAAGAATAAAGTCATTGATTTTTGATTTTACATCAAATATGCTTGGACTTCATGGAATTGAGTTTTTTATATCATTGTAAATAATAAATAACATATTTAATATTTACGAAAACCTTAACAATGGGCTATGTACCCTAGATGTGGCAGTTTACTACTGTATTTCGCAATATAAGGGTACAGAAGTATGCACATTTACCAATCTGGAACATAGAAAAGCTTTTAGTATTTCCAATATTTCGGTTACAGCACAGTTGAAACCTTAAACATCCTTTTTACCTGACTTATGATTTCATAATAAGTATTAGATTCAGCCTATTCCTTATGGATTTTATATTTATCGTCTGTATCGTGATAAGAGCATTGAAAATGTGTCACATTTTACAGAACTTACCCACAGTATATGTTAAAGGGGATTTTTAATCACTATGCTCAGTATGAAACTGACAATAAATATCCGGCAGAAACTGTAGTATATAGACATTGACAATTTTACTGTGAAGAAAGAGCATGATATGTCACAAATTTTATTTATGAACTTTCTTTTTTATAGGAAGCATTTTTATTAACATCTGTAACAGAAATACCAAATCAGACTTCATTAGGACAAATGAAAAAACAACAACTATTAATCCATAAACTATTAATCCAATAATAGCTTCCATCATGTATCCACATAACATAAATGCTATAATTACAAAAGTGATATAAAGGATTTCTTTTAGCGAAAAGTTTATTTCTGGAAAATCTCTAACTGAGAGAAACAACCATGAAATTGATGCAAGCAATGTTCCTAGTGCAAATGATTCTTTACTTTGAACAATAGCATAGCAAATGATATTAAAGATAAATCCTATAACAATCACTGTAATAAGCCTAGCAAAATATCTATTTTGCAAATGCCGTGCTTTATATAAATTTACATATACACTCTTGTTTATGATGTAAAACAATTGTGCTGCAAATAAGAAGAACATAACACTAGTCGCTTCTATATACTGTGTCAAATATATCTCAAGCACAAATTTACCCGGAAAAGCACAGGCAATTAATGCAGATGCAAACAAGATTATAACATTTCTAATTCTCTTAACTTGGTTATTTTCATTTACCTTACAGAAATAATTATATAAGGTCACAGTAATAGGTGTTACGGCAACATTAATAAAATTTTCCATAGAGCAAGCAAAAGAATACTGAGCAAATTCAATATTACTCATCAATGCTTTTATAAACCATCTGTCCATACTTGTCAGAATAATATTAGAGAAATTACCAAGCATAAGCAGAATTCCATCTTTCACGTTTTCAACTGCTTCTTTAAACGAAAACAGTATAATCTTCAATTTATATAAACAACTTTTTGCGAAATATATCTCTAGAACTATCCATATTAATATATTTAACGTAACATAACTCAAAAGATAATAGTGGTAATCATCTGTTTTCAATCCAAATAACAAAAGCATATTTATAATAAAAGTCGCACCAGTTGTTGTATTCATTACTCGACTATATTTTTTAAACTCACCAATTGATTGATATAATGAACGAAAGTATCCAGTCATATTTAATGGCAAAGTTGCAAAAGCAAATGATAATAAAATCATATCTCCAGAAAACGCTATAATTAATAACATTATGGCTACTATTGTAATTTGGAAAATACGAAACGTACTTAAATTACAGTTTAAATCTTTTTTATTAATATCCTTAAAATCAATACCACCATACTTTAAAAACATTCCGTCAACATATCCTAGTGATAAAACCCCAGCATATGCAACATACAAATAGTATGTCTTGATTGCAGCATATGAATCCACTGACAAATATTTAGGAAGCAAAAAATTTGTCAGTAAATTAATAATAAGATTTATTATATTTGCTATAAAAACATTTATAATTCCATGTCTTAATTTTTTTCCTATATTTTCACTCATTTTTATTATATAGTCCTTCCTTTATTAAAACTTCAAGTAATTCAATATCTTCCGATTGAATATCTTTTTGCAACAATTCTGCATGTTTTTTTATAAATTGAAGTGTGATTTTTGAATAATCAATGTTTATCAATTTTTCTATTATAGATTCCGAAAACCTATATTTAATAACTTTAGACGGTACGCCTCCAACAATTGCGTATGGTGGTACATCCTTATTTACGACAGCACCTGCAGCAATTACTGCACCTTGTCCAATTCTAACCCCAGATAGTATCACCGCACCATGTCCGATCCAAACATCATCTTCAACCAATATAGGTCCCTTCGAATCAGATTCTGGCATTCCATCAAGATATTTTGCCCTAAAAGGAAATGTGGATATAGACTTGATATTATGTTCTCCTGCAAGAAGAAATACTACATCTCGTGCAATTGAACAGTAGTGTCCAATTTTTAGCATAACATTATTATTATTTTTATGATCAAAAGTGTAGACATTTAATATTCCATAGGTTCCATTTCCAACATGAATGCATGTACAATCACAAATCTCACCGAGACTAGTTTTATTATGAGTATTTTTACTTCTCCATACCGAATTAAGACGACTAAGCTGAATTTCTTTCTTTATTTTTTTCAATAAATGCTTAAGTCCAAAATATTGCATATATCAGCCCTCCAAATTACTTTTTTCCCTAATATTTACATTTATATAAGACATCGAAGTCATTATTATGAATATGGTTAGTGGTGCAGATGTTGTCAATGATGGCTCAACTAATCCATGACTGCAATAAATCATTAATGTACTCATAGACACTTCAGCAAGTACTTTACTGTATAAATCAGTTGCCTGTGAATAGCACCTTTCAATTCTCTTGTAAATACTCACCAAGAAAAAGATAAAGCCTCCAAAACCAATCAAACCTGTAGAAGCCAAATAAGCTAAAATAAAATTATGTGGATCTCCAAAATTTATTCCATAAGCACTAAATTGCCAAAAGCCACAACCAATTATCGGGTGAGATTTGAACATATCCCAAGCTAAAACATATGACTCAATTCTTCCATTTGAAAAATCTCTATTTGCAAAATGCGAAATTCTAAATCGTCCAAAAAACATGGAAAAAAACTCGTCTGGAATGAAAAATGAAACAAATACACATACAATACCAATAATAGTAACCCAAATTACAACCTTGGATTTTTTATTTTTTGCAATAATCCATAGAATTGCAACCAAAATACCTAAATATGTTCCTCTACTCTGCACAGCTAAAATGATCATTGACATCATTATTAGACCAAGAGCTGATAATATTCTTGGAAGTACTTCTTTTGTTTTAATTAGGATGATTGCCGAACCAAAAGCAAATGGTGCCATAATACCAGTTAAAGTATTTGAATAAACACTGTAGTTTGAAATATAATAAACAAAAATATGAGCAGTGCTAAATAATTCTGATATTGTGTGTGTCATAAAATAGCCAAGTCCAAGTATAAAAGAGACCCAACTAAATATTAGGATACTTTTATCAGAATCAAGTTTACAACATTTACGCATAAAACCCAATCCGAGCACTAAACATAGTAATAAAAAATACACACCTATGTACAAATTAGCTGACTTACTATCGATCGAATTAAAAAATGAGGAAAGAAATCCACACAAACACATTACCAAAAAGGCCACTTCCTCTCGATCGAAAATTAATCTTTTCATTTTATGCATCTGGGAGATTGAGTAAATCAATGTTAAGACCAAGCCTGCATAAAGTAAAAAATTCTGACCAGCCAACAACATAATGAAAAGAAGTACTAACAAATCCGCAATTTGAACCCTATTCCTTGCTATCCTTCCAAAAATCCAACTTGAATATATGAGTAATATTAAATAACTCCAAATTGGTTCTAAACTTTGTGCAAATAAATATGTAAGAACTAGACATATTAAGTGAATAGCATAGTTCCACAAACTAGATATTGTAATTTTCATCATTACTTTCTCCTTAAAATGCACCAAAAAATACAGCTATATGATATAGCACATTTCTCCTAAAATAATTAGTCTTAATTCGACAATCGAAAAACAACTTTGCACGTGCTGAAATTCCATTTTTATAGTTAGCTACTTTCTCTGCAATTAATTTTTCTTCATCAGACATTAAATAACCATAACACTCTAGCAAAGATGCAATAGTCTTGCTTCTAATACACTCTTTATTCTTTAAGCTACTAAGACGCTGCTTAATTTTCTTAATCAGTGAATTCGAGCTACCTATTACATTCCCTCCATGTTGTCTATATAGTATGTGAACATCTTCATCATAATACAGATTCCCTCCAGCCACAATACATACCTTATGAAACCAACCATCATGCATTGCAATATAAGAAGGACTTTTTAACCTTACTAACTCAAGAAGTGCCCTGTTAAAAACCATAGTACAACCGGTAGCATTGCTATTAATCATAGAACTGTAGAAGTCAAGCATCTTATCATAAGAGCTTTTTGGAGATTTTATGAATTCAAGATTTTCATTAACCAACCTCGGATGCCCATAATATAAAGCTGGTTTATCAATTGGAAATTCTTCTAACTTCGAAATTGCAATTTTTAGCTTATCTGGTAACCATACATCGTCCTGATCACAAAAAGCATAATATTCACTTTGGGGTGCCTTCATTACTAAATCCATAAAACTCCATGCAGGTCGTTTATTTTCCCCAGTATACCATGTTAATAGATTTTGCCTCTGATTTTCATCAAGAATTTGATGAGTTTTATCTGTAGAACCATCATCTCTAACAATCAAATGTAGTTCAACTCCCTCTTGAGAATACAAACTGTTCAATTGTTCTTGTAAATACTTTTCACCATTGTAAGTAGATAGCAAAACTACAACTTTTTTCACTATTAAGCTCCTTTCTAAAAGCCTATGCTTCTATACCTTCAATTAATGTACTTACTGGCTCTATTTCTCAACAACTGTTTTTAATTTAATCATATCCCCAAATGTTTCATCAAATTCTTGAGGTTTAAACGACACAAATCCACTCGTCGGAAAAAATGTCATTTCACCAAAATAAACCTTATTATTACACTGATAAAAATCAATCCGAACAAACGGGATATCTTTTGAGAGTCTTTCAGCAATATAAACCATTTCATCATAACAAAATGGTTTGTCAATTTCTTTTGGATTTCGAGGATGTATTGACCGTTCAACATTAAGTGGTCTCCACAAATCATCGTAAAAATTTATATTCAGCCCTTTATCAGAATTTCGGTTTGAGCAAACATAAGTGCATTTAACTTTTCCATTAAAACACATAAGCTTATAATCTGATAATTCACATCCAGATTCATCAATCATATATTTTTCTATGATTATTCTAGGCTTTACATCTTTGTATGGCCACTCTCGCCCCATATAGTAGAAGTTCCTTTTTAGGCAAGTAGTAATTTTTCTTTTTACTGCCTTCTTATCAAATGTAGCTTTGTCCTTACAAATAAACAAACCGCCACTATCATGTGTACATTTCATAACAAATTGGCTAGGTAACGCATCAAAATCAATGTCATCAAAAGAATCCCATACCCCTATTGTTGGTATTATATAATCTTCACCAACCAAACCTGCTACCAATTTTTTAACTTCATATTTATCAACCATAGTTGTATACTCAGGCCTGCGATCATATAACTTTAGCCATTGTAATTTCTCACTAAACGTTTTAGGATTGTCCAAATTCAGCCGCTTACCGAAACAACAAAAATAAATAAACTTCAAATATGGTTCGTCTGGAATAATCTTGGAAAGGAAGGGAATCCTATAAATAATATTCATCGGAACCCGCCCTGGAGTTTTCAACGCTTTTTTTAGTAGTTTAATAACATTCATATTGTCATTCCTCCATATATTTGCATACATTATAAATCTGCAATCTGTTGACAATACTTTTCAACAACAATCTGACGATCAAACTCATTCTCAATTTTAAGACGTCCAGCCATCCCCATTTTTGCTCTTTCCTCATTTGACAAAGAAATAAAACACTCCATTTTTTCTATTAAATCCTTGGTGTCTCTTTCTTTAATCAAATAGCCAGTAACGCCATCAATCACTGTTTCTCTACATCCAGCACGATTAGTCGTGATAAGAGGTCTTCCGCAAGCAGCACCTTCTAACAAAACATTTGATATCCCTTCAGGATGAAAAGTTGGAAGAACAATACAATGTGAAAAAGCTACATATTTTGTCACATCATCAACAAGGCCATGATAAACCACTGTGCCACTATCCACTAGTTCTTGAATTTTTATTTTATAGTCTTCTTCACAAAAACCACAAATGTGAAATTCCACATTACTATATTTTCCCTTTAGATACTGTGCAGCTCCTAAATATTCTTCTATGCCTTTGGCCTTCATTACTCTGGCAATATATGTAAAAACAATTATTTCATCAGTAGGATAAGGTAATTGTTTAAATTTAGTTAAATTAACCCCAGATCCTGGTAATAAACAATAATTATCACACTTTATTCCTTTTTTTAAAAAAAATTCTCTGTCCTGTTCATTTTGAAAAAATATACACTTGGCTTTTTTTACTGCAAATCTATATAAATGTTTTGCGAGAAATGAAACCACGCCTCCTTCTACTAAGCCTTTTCCCAAACCGGTAATATTCGGCATAAATGCTTTATGTGTTAACCTACATGCTATCCCGCCATAGATATCACACTTTACTGTATATGCTAAAACAACATCAGGATCCACGCTCTTAATTAATTTAACATAACGATAAATCAATCTCAAATCCTCTATCGGATTTGTTCCTCTTCTATTCATAGGAATTTCAACAAATTCACATCCATATTGTCTACTAACTTCTTCGCCTTCTCCAAATGGTCCATTTGGAAATGAAACAGTTACCCTATACCCATCAGCCACCAACCGTTCTATCAATTCACCTCTAAATCCAAAAATAACTAAACGACTATTACCCAGCATAAGAACTTTTTTAGGTGTATTGCAATCAACCATATAATAATACCCCTTTATTCTAATTTAATCTCTTCCAAATAAATCCCTTGTATATACCTTTTCCTTCACATCATCCAGACATTTTTCATATCTGTTTGCTATGATGCAGTAACTTCTTTTCTTAAATTCATGCAAATCATTGACTACTTCACTACCAAAAAATGTTACCCCATTTTCCAATGAAGGTTCATAAATAATCACAGTAGCACCCTTTGCTTTAATGCGTTTCATGACCCCCTGAATAGAACTCTGACGGAAGTTATCTGAGTTTGCTTTCATAGTCAAGCGGTACACACCCACAACTACAGGCTTTTCTTTAGTTTTATCATAAGCACTAGATTCTCCATAATATCCAGCCATCTGAAGAACTCGATCAGCTATAAAGTCTTTTCTTGTACGATTTGCCTCAACAATAGCACCAACAAGGTTTGCCGGCACATCTGCATAATTTGCTAACATCTGCTTAGTGTCTTTCGGAAGACAATAGCCACCGTATCCAAAAGATGGGTTATTGTAAAAACTACCGATACGAGGATCAAGACACACACCATCAATAATTTGCTTCGTATTTAATCCCTTCATCTCTGCATATGTGTCAAGCTCATTGAAGAAAGAAACTCTAAGTGCAAGATATGTATTGGCAAACAGCTTTACAGCTTCTGCTTCTGTGAATCCCATGAACAATGTGTCTACATTTTCCTTTATAGCTCCTTCTTTTAGGAGCCCAGCAAAGGTATGTGCTGCTTCTAACAAAAATTTATCCTCTAAATCAGTACCGACAATAATACGGCTCGGATAGAGATTGTCGTACAGAGCACGTCCCTCACGAAGGAATTCCGGACTAAATATGATATTTTTGCTGCCAAATTTTTCTCTTATTGACTTTGTATATCCAACAGGAACCGTGGACTTTATAACCATGACAGCATTTGGATTATAATCCATAACCAACTTAATAACCTCTTCAACTGCAGAGGTATCGAAAAAGTTCTTCCTGCTGTCATAATTGGTTGGAGTAGCAATCACTACAAAATCAGCATTACTATAGGCCTCCTTTGCATCCATTGTTGCTGTTAAATTCAACTCTCTAGTAGCCAAATATTCTTCGATTTCTTTATCCACGATGGGAGATTTCTTGTTATTAATGAGATTAACTTTTTCCTCAACTATATCCACTGCATATACCTTATGGTGTTGGGAAAGCAGCGTGGCAATAGACAAGCCAACATAGCCTGTACCGGCAACTGCTATGACGACATCAGACCCCTTGTTCATTTCAATTTTATCCCCCTTATTCTTCTTGTTGAATTTCAAAACCATATTTTTAGCCAATCATAATCGTCATATATCTTACTTTTTCACATATAACATTCTTTATACCACTCTGCAAACCTTCTAAGACCTTCTCTTAGAGATGTGCTTGGCTTAAATCCAAAATCTTTTATCAAATCGTCCACATCAGCATATGTTATTTCTACATCACCAGGCTGCATTGGCACCAATTCTTTATGTGCTTCAAAATCATAATCCTCCGGCAACACACCTGCACGTATAAGCTCTTGCTGTAATATATCCACAAAATCCAGCAAACTTTCTGGCTGGTTATTTCCAATGTTATAGACCTTGTACTTTACACCATTTTCGTTTTCATCCGGAGTTTTCTGCATAACTTTGATTATTCCCATGACAATATCATCGATATATGTAAAGTCTCTCTTACAATTCCCATAATTGAAAATCTGAATTGTTTTACCGGCCAATAATTTATTAGTAAACCCGAAGTATGCCATATCGGGTCTACCTGCAGGACCATATACTGTGAAGAACCTAAGCCCTGTAGACGGAATACCATACAGCTTGGAATAAGCATGTGCCATAAGCTCATTGGATTTCTTTGTAGCCGCATACAATGAAACTGGGTTGTCCACTTTATCGTCTGTTGAATATGGAATCTTCTTGTTGTTTCCATAAATACTAGAACTGGATGCATATACTAAATGCTCCACATGATAATGTCGACAACCCTCTAGAATATTAAAAAACCCCACAAGGTTTGATTCAATGTAGGCATCCGGATTAGTGATTGAATAACGAACACCTGCCTGTGCTGCTAGATTGACAACAACCTGTGGCTTATACTGTTCAAAAATAGAAATAATAAGTTCCTTATCTGCAATATTTCCTTTAATGAATATAAAGTTTTGATTATTTAAAAGCTCCGCAAGACGAGCTTCTTTCAATCCCACATCATAGTAGTCATTCATATTGTCAATACCAACAATCTTCACACCTTTAACTGTAGCAATTAATTCCTTTGCCAAATAGGAACCTATAAATCCCGCTACACCTGTTATAAGGACTACTTTATTTTTCAATTCAATATTAGACATCTATTTCTGCCACCACTTTCTTTGAGTTGCTTTTCCTTACATGTAATTAACAAAGCAGTTTCTATTCTAATAAAATATTCATCATTTAAACATCTGAAATTATTTTACAATCGTAATCAGCAATATTTAATAATAACTATTAATAATAACTATGAGAAGACAATAGATTAGCTTTAAATCTATAGTTTTATGTACCACATCTTATTTTAAATTCATATCAATTAATTGTCAATAGCAAATCCCCCTAATATTTTACATTTTTTTCTTTTTGTATAATTTTATATTATTATTCATCAATTTTATCAACTACTATTTCCAATCTGTCAAAATAAAGATTTAATCTCTCTTTCAAAGGTTCACTAAGTACAAGAGTAATTACTGTACCCACAGATAAGTTTTTGAATGAATAAAAAACATTAGTATAATTGTTGTATGTCTGAATCTTCTTCTCATAAGGAATGTCCGATTTGATAATCATATGTTCGAAAAAGTTGTCCTTTTTATCACCACTTACAAGGCTGCCTAAATTATGCATTGATATCGGCAGCAGCTTCTCCTCCTTCTGACTCTCTGTTAGAGTAAGAATTATATCCCTTGAACGAACATATATATGACTATTATCAAAAGGAATATCATTTGCTTTTAAAGTATATTTCCACTGTGCCTTTTGCAGTGCCATTATTTCTTCTTTACTAAGAAGCTTGGTCAATTTATCTTCATAATACTTTTCATTAAGCTCATTAATTTTTTTATCAACCGCTTCAATTTTACTTGATAGCTCTTTATTTTTTTCCATATATGAGTTACTTACATCATTGGCTCTTTTGTCTGCTGCTCTATAGTCAAAATACAGTTTTACGGCAAATCCAAACATTAACATTAATGCAATAGACAGTACTATTATTATCTTCTTTTGTTTTCTATACATATTGATTCAATCCCCCAAATAATAAACAATCTCAAGAACAAGTAAGACTTGTTCTTGAGATTGGATAGATATTCATTTCTTTTATTTTGAAACAACTACTTCCTTAACATATGAAGCGATATGAGAACCAGAGTTTATATCCTTTACATTTACAATAATCTTGTAATTTCTTGCTTGCTTTGGTATCCATGTACAAGTATTGCTAGGTGAATAACCCTGTAATTGAATCCAGTCATAATTATCATGTTCTAACCCTATTTTGTACAATAGCTTATCTGATTTTGAAGCTTTTACAGTTATATTTTGAGCCATACCCACCTTCAAGCCACCTTCAATTATAACATCATCTATTGATACTTGTGGAATTGAAGGATCCAATATTGATTCCACTGCAATAACTCCTGTTAAAAACAGGTAATATCGATCTTT
>DAOOVO010000121.1:0-11265 GCA_035370245.1 Pseudobacteroides sp. | reverse complement strand
AATATCTGTGTAACCCTTGCGAAAGGCAAATCTCATTTTCATGCTTCAGCTATGAAAATTACGATATTTATTGCAATTTGTTTGATAATTTATAAAAAATTTTGATATATTATCGCTTTTAATTTGTTATTTCATCATACCAAATGCAATACCTTCATCAATGGCATCTTTGTTGTTTAACATATCTCTGTATTTTTCACTTAAAAGATCTTTGTCATCGCACTCCTTGATAGCCAAAAGCGTCATAAATTCAACCTGTTGTGTACTCGGTCTGCATCTTTCTAAAGCTTCAAACAGTATATCGCTTGTTATTACTGCAACTTCTTTTTCTTCTTCATTTGCCAGCTCATAAGCCTTTCTCACTACTGCTTCTATTTCAGCCCCCGTATAATTCTCTGCCTTTTTCGCAAACGGAGCAAAGTCCTCGATGTCCGTTTCGAACTTGTACTTCATCATCATTATCCTAAAAATTTCAGCCCGTTCATCCTCTTCTGGCAAGAGAATAGGAATCTTTTTATCAAATCTGCCCGCTCTTTTAAGTGCGGCATCTAAAAGGTCAGGCCTGTTGGTAGCAGCAATAAATATTACTTTTCCTCTATTATTTGTATTACTGGTGAACTGCAAAAATTCACTAAATATATTTCTGCTTACACCATTTTCTTCATTATCGCCTCTTCGAAATGCAGTATCAATTTCATCCACAAATACTATAACCGGCTGCTGGGACTGTGCTCCAAGAAGGCTCTTTTTAAAGTTCTTTTCGCTCTCACCCACATATTGGCCCAAAATTCTTGACATATCAATTTTAACACAATTAAAACCGCTTGCCTTGGCCAGTGCATTTACAAGAAGAGTCTTTCCCGTACCCGAAGGACCACATAAGAGTATTCCCATGGGTACCCTTCTTAAGTCCCCCTTCTTAATGGGATTGATAATATTTTTCAACAAATAATTTTTGGCTTTTTCCATTCCTCCAATATCTTCAAAGCCTATCTCAGGATATATGAATTCCAATACATCACCATATTCCTTTTTCAGAACAGAATGCTTCTTTTCCTTGATAAATTCAAAGCTTATAGGTACATCCTCTGCCTCCGCCTTAAGTTTTATATCCTTAATGGACTTTTTATTTAATCCTGATGAAAGCTTTGCAAATTCATCTATTGTGACATCGCATTTAACATCATTATCTTTCAGAAGGTACTCTATATATTCCTTTCTCTCCTGCTCTCCCGGAAGCTCAACAATAATAGGCTCAACCCTGTATGAAGACTTGAATATTTCTTTGCTCACATCTGCAAGATTATCTGCCATCATAAATATTGAAGAACCCACGCTGGAAATTTTAGAGTCCACCGACCAGCCACTAATCCATATTAATGCCGAACGTTCTTCAAAGGATAAGCTGCCTATATCTCCAGACGGTATAATCTTTTCGACATGATCAATAAAAATGGCCATCTTAGTATTCTTTAGTGCCATATCTATATAGGGAAACAACTTTGACGGCATTAATCTATATTGACCAGCCACCTCGTTTGAAGTAATTTTATTAAATTCCCTTTCCATTCCTGAGTTAAAAAATGTAAGTCCTCTTGAAATATCATAAAATGCGATAATACCAAAATTTCTTTGCTTTAAAAATTCCTCATAGAGATACCGCTCAATCTTTCTATAATTGTCAACAGTATCCCTCACATTGAAATAAAAAAGGAATTCATGCGAAATTCCTGCTTTATACTTGCTTAGAAACTCCTTATACCACATAACTAAATCGGCCCCTGTATTGTAGTTGTATTGTTGTTTTATTTGATATTATACTATCACATAAAAATGTCAACTGCAATGAAATAATGGTACCAGTTATAACCATAATTATCATAATTATTGTCATAATATAATAATTATCGTCATATAAATAGTTTTTTTTAAATATTATAACAACTGTACTGTCGGTTTAATGTGAATATTTTTCTTTTTTCAAGGGAAACTAATGTTGAGAAAAATAACACTATAAATCTTTATGTTTAAAGGAGATTATTAATGGAGACTGTAAATTTTAATGTTCCGTCATTGTCATGCAGTGCATGCAGCGGTAAAATAACTGAAGATTTAAAAAATTTAAAAGGAATTAAAAATGTTAACACAGACTTAAAGTCACAGATGGTTAAAATAGATTACAATCCCGATGAAATAAATCCTCAGGAAATAAAGAAACAGATATATCAAATGGGATTCGAAATTTTTTAATTTCAAAGGGTGATTTTCACCTAAAGTACATTTTCTTAAAGTACAACTTTTTGTTAAAGGTTAACTTACCCTATGCCGGTATTCGAGTCACCAAGCTTACAATCCCATACTTGCAAGGGTAAGTACCCCTTATTCATCCTCTTATGTTTTTCATGGATTTTACTATAGCTTCTTTTTGATTTTCTATATGCAAATATGCTGCCTTTTGTGCTTTTTCCGCTTCTCTTAATGTTATTGCTTCAAATATCTCGATGTGTTCCTTAACCAGATCACCGGGTATACTAAAATCCTTTGTATACATCACTCTGAATCTGTGAACCTGTTCTCTTAAATTGCTTACTATTTGTATGAGCTTATCATTTCTTGACGATCTATATATGGCTTCGTGAAACTCAACATCCTTTTTTATCATGCCCTGAAAATTGCCCTTTTCTACATATTTTGCGAACTGAGCTTCTATAGATTTAAGCTCTTTTATTTCATCCTCCGTTATTCTGGCAGCTGCTAAAAATGCCGCTTCTCCATCCAATGCAGCTCTTACCTCCAGGACATCCATTATATCCTTCATAGAAATACCTGCAACGCTTGCCCCTTTTCGTGCAGTCATCAATACCCAGCCTTCAAGTTCGAGCTTTCTTATTGCCTCCCTTACCGGAGTCCTGCTAACCCCCATTTTTTCCGCCAGTTGGACTTCCATGAGCCTCTCTCCGGGCTTTAATTCACCTGTTATAATTGCCTCTCTCAAAGTATCAAATATAACATCTCTAAGTGGTTTATAATTATTTAAATTTATTTTAGATAGTTTGCTCTGCATACTATTGCATCTCCTCATTAATTGTTTGTGTAAGAAAACAATCCCACTTCATATTTTTCATGGATTCATAAGCTTTCTGTGCCTTCAGCTTGTCCTCAAATATCCCAAAAACTGTAGGTCCGCTTCCACTCATCATGCTTCCTATTGCACCATATTGAAGAAGCTTTGCTTTGATTTCCGATATAATGTTATATTTTGCTTCTGTTACCGTTTCCAATACATTCCTCATATTGGCGGCTACATCCTTTAAATTCTTGTTTTTTATTGCTTCAATAATAAGATCCGTATCAGGCCTATGCATTATCTTTTCAAGCTTTAAATTATTATATACAAAAGCTGTCGATACTCCTATTTTCGGTTTAACAAGAACAATGTCCACATCACCAAAGGAAGGCAGCTTTGTTAAAACATCACCAATTCCTTCTGCCAGCATTGTGCCTCCATATATGCAATACGGTACATCTGCACCTATTTTCTTACCCAGTTTTGCAAGGTCATCCAAAGATGCACCCAAATCATATAACATGTTTATGCCCTTAAGCACAGCAGCGGCATCAGAACTGCCGCCTGCCAATCCTGCTGCAACAGGAATCGTTTTTTTAATTTTTATAGATACACCGGTTTTGACACCATATTCATCTATAATGAGTTTGGCAGCTTTATATGCAATATTGCCTTCCCCTTCAGGTACATAAGCACTATCACATTCAACTTTTATCCCTCTGTCCATCTTTTCAATACTTACCAGATCATGAAGCCTAAGTGTCTGCATAACCATCTTTAAGTCATGATAGCCGTCTTCTCTTTTTCTTAGAACATCAAGTGATAAATTTATTTTAGCCCTAGCTTTACACTCTATCTTTTCCATTTTTACCTCAATAAAGGAATAAATTCCTGTTTTATGATTTAACACACAAATAATATTATATACAAAATACAATTCCATTTCAACAAAAAGTGCCTGATTCAATATATTCAGACACTTTCTCATTGAAATATTTTTTTTATTATTTACAAACAATCATTTGAGGGATAAATATCTGTTGACCGGGAAGTATAGTATCCTTATCGCCAATATTGTTGAATTTTTTAATTTCATCTATTGTTGTCAAATATCTTTTTGCAATTTTCCAGAGGTTATCGCCCTGCTGAGTATAATAGATAGTCATGCTAGGCCTTCGGCTGCTTTTGTTTTCAGGAATGTCCTTCTCCGTTACATCTACCATAAACGGAATGGTTTGCTTATTTAGCCCTGTAATGTTTAATCCTATTGCCATTCTTATTTCCACTTCACTCACAGACACAACACTGTAGTTATAGTGTTCTATATCCATATCAAGATTACACTTCATATCAGGCTTCATGCCTTTTATATCCAGATTTTGTCTAAACGGTATTTCCTGCTGGAAGCAAGAAACAGGATCTTCAGTATTATTGGATACATACAGCATATTAACTTTTATATAACCTTCAACAACTACTTTATCGTCCAATATTCTAAACTCGCTTAAGTAAGGACTGCACATAACATTAAATACTTCAGATATATCCGGATTTTCCTCACCTATTGTTATCGTGTCTTTTAAAATTATTTGACTCTTATTTTCCATTATTGAATCTTCCACTTCTAAATCCTCTTTGTCAAATTCAATAATTGTTTGTGGTGTATATGCATCTGAAATAACCGACATGTTTTTCCTTTCATAGCACCGGCCGCTTACTGTTAGAGATACTTCCCCGTTTAAGTACCTTAACTCACCGTCACTGTCTTCTCCAGCCTCAAATCTATAGTCAATCACATTATAATCCACAACACAGCTTGAGTTTTCTCCGGCACCTTCAATATCAATCTGCTTTGAGAATGGAATTTCATGCTCCATGGACTGGAAGCTTCCCTGCTCATCGTCAGCTATGTAAAGTGTTGAAATATTAAGCTCACCTTTTACGTAAATCTTATTTTCAGATACCTTATGGTCTTTATTAACAATTTTAACGTCATTCCTCAATATTTCCTTTATTGCCGGCTTACCCGACGGAACCTCAAGACTGTCTTCAACAAGAATTTCTGCATTATTATATCCAATGAAATTGTTTACATTTACATTCTCTTTTAAGACCTGAATGTCATCATACCCCTTTAAATCACATATAACCTCTTTATCGGCCTCATTAATAAGTTTTACATCAATCTTCACAATTGATTTTAAATTGGCTTTTCTGCCGTTTAAAAGCGTATATTCAATATGTTCAATCTCTCCCTTAACTAACGGTATCATACCTGCTCTTGCACTAGATATACTCAAATCACTGTTAAACGGTGCATTGGTATTGATACTCTTTATACTTGAGTTCTCATCGTCCGAAATATACAGTATTTTGTACTTTATAGTCCCGGATATACTTATTCTGTCATTTGATATATCCGTACCTGTAATAGAGATTTCACCGTCTAAAAGCAAAATTCTCATTATATCCGGTTTCACATCAGGTACTATTACGTCATTTTCTACTACCGTTTGTATCGATTCCTCATTTACCGAATCAATAACCCTAAAAGATTCTTTTACAGTATCAAGAGCCATAGTTTAATCCTCCTCAAAGCTTAATATATAATAACAAACAGCCAACCATAAGTTACAATCACATTATGAATGCCCTTAAAATTATTTTCGCTTTTAAGCGGGTATTGATAAGGGAAAGCAATTCTTTAATATTTCTTTTAATAGCAGAATTTTTTAGGCATTCTTGATTAATGTATATTAAGACATTTGAGAATATATGATTAATTTTTTAATGGAATTGACAAAAAAATGTAATAGATTTGCAAATTTAATAGATAATTAACATAGATGATTTAATAAATAATTTTATACGGAGAAAATATTTTTCAAGATTATAAAAAGGTCGAATTCATCCGGCCTTTTTATAATCTTGAAAAGTAATTGCAATTATTTTAAATACCTATACAACATCAGCTGACTTGGATTCTCTTGTTGTCCTTACAAACTACCAATTCTACTGCTTTAGTTAGTATATCCGTATAACTGTATGACACTCTTCTGGTAGCCTCGTATTCATTTTCAAACTTTACTATGAAGATGCTGGAATAGGTGTTTTCAAGTACGCCTTCTCTAATAAACGTCTTTTTTCTTCCTTTGTTAGCTTTTAATTGAACTTTTTCGCCTATGCAGGTTTCAATATCCCTCTTAATCTGAAACAAATCACCCTTCTCAATCATTTAATCACCTCATCTTCTGTTTGTTACAATTATATCATACTTAAAAAATTTTGTCAAAAAAATATATATTATAACAGGGGTTTTTTATTTATGTCAAGTATTTTTTTATAATGGCTCTTATAATAGCCATTTTGTTTTATTGCTATGGATAACAATGCTCATTTTACTAATGTTTATATTTACACACAAGACCATTATAACCTTCTTCTTCCTTTTACCATAAGCAAAAAACTTTTATTAAAAACAAAAACACTTCGAACTCTTGTCAAAAAAGTCCAAAGCGTTTGTATATATTTGTATATAAAGGTTTGTCCTTAAACAAATCTCATTGATATATCAAAGGCCTTAACAGTATGGGTCAATTCTCCTACGGATATTATATCTACACCGGTTTCTGCTATTTCACGTATAGAATTTAGATTAACATTACCCGATGCTTCAACCGTTGCCTTTCCATCAATCAAAACAACAGCTTCTTTCATTTGATCAAGGCTCATATTATCAAGCATTATAATATCTGCTTTCGCATCTAAGGCTTCTTTAACCTGCTCTATTGTCTCTGTTTCAACCTCAATTTTTATTGTATGAGGAATATTTGCACGTACTTTTTCTATGGCTTTTTTTACTCCACCTGCAGCTTTAATATGATTATCCTTTATAAGAACTCCATCTGAAAGGCAAAATCTATGATTTGTTCCGCCTCCCATTTTAACAGCATATTTCTCAAGTGCCCTAAGACCGGGAGTGGTTTTTCTGGTATCCACTACCTTTGTTTTAAGCCCTTTAAGTTTCTCGACAAACATGCCTGTTTTAGTCGCTATGCCTGAAAGATGCTGCAAATAGTTTAATGATGTTCTTTCCGCCTTTAATAATGCAGATGTACTGCCTTTTATTTGAGCTATTATATCACCTTTTTTGACCCTTTCTCCGTCGTTAACCTTTTTTACAAACTCTATATCCTCATCGATAATTTTAAATACCCTCTCCGCTACAAACAAACCTGCAATTATACCGTCATCCTTTGCTATATAGACAGCTGAAGAAGTTGAAGAAGGGTCAATAAGGCTGTCTGTTGTAATATCTCCTAGAGCTATATCCTCCTTCAAAGCAGTTTTTATAATATCCTCAAGTTCAAATCTGTTTAACATTTTATCACTCTCCATAATCTCATACACATCATTATAAGAATCTATATTAAATAACCAAAAGATAAGGTTATATCATTTTACTTTTTTACAATTATAATATTTTTCTGCCAATTGGTATCATCTGTTCTACTATAATCCGATCTGAAATGTGCTCCTCTGCTTTCCTTTCTTTCTAATGCAGATTCAATCACAAGCTTTGATAAAAGCACTATATTGTGCAGTTCAAAGTCCTCAATAGTATTACATTCCATTCCCTTTATAACTTCATAATAACCATTTATCAATTCCGATGCACGCAAAAGGCCTTTTTCATCTCTTATTATGCCTACATACTTTGTCATAATTTCCTGAACTTTATTCTTTATCTCTTTTTTATCCAATTGAACTTTTTTCCTTGGTGCAAAATAATTCATTGAAATTTTGACCGTTCTTCTATCCGGACTATTCAATTCTTCTTTCACCAGATCACTTATTTTATGACCAAATACAAGCCCTTCGAGAAGTGAATTGCTGGCCAATCTATTTGCACCATGTATTCCGGTACAGGCTGCCTCACCACATGAGTAAAACCCTTTTATATTGGTCCTTCCGAACACATCTGTCTTTATACCTCCCATACAGTAATGCTCAGCAGGAGATACGGGAATCCTTTCTTTTGTTATATCTATTCCATAGCTAAGGCATGTCTTTAAAATATTGGGAAAACGGTTCTCAAGATATTCCTTGTCCTTAAACGAAATATCAAGATATACATTGGTAGAATCCGTTTTCATCATCTCTGTAAAAATAGCCCTTGATACTATATCTCTCGGAGCCAGCTCGCTCAACTCATGGTAATCAGGCATGAATCTCTGCCCCCTGTTGTTAAGAAGCATTGCCCCTTCTCCTCTTACCGCTTCGGAAATAAGAAATGTTTTATTTTCGGGATGATATAAAACTGTAGGATGAAACTGAATAAATTCCATATCCATAAGCTCTGCTCCTGCTCTATACGCAAGAGATATACCGTCTCCCGTAGCAACCTCAGGATTTGTTGTGTTTTTATAAATTTGTCCAAACCCTCCGGTAGCACATACTACAAAATTTGATAAGTACAATTTAAATGTACCTGTGTCCTCATCATATGCCAAAATACCCTTACACTCATTATTTTCCGTTAAAAGATCAACGGCAAATACACGTTCCTTAATAACAACATTTTTACGCGTCCTAACTTCAGCAATAAGCTTATCACACACTTCCTTACCGGTTGTGTCGCCTGCATGAATTATCCTGTTCTTACTGTGAGCACCCTCCCTTGTTAAAGCTAAATCATCACCCTTTTTATCAAAGTTTACGCCATATTTGCAAATGCTCTCTATATTTGAGGCAGCTTCTTTAACCAATACCCAGACACTTTCCTCATCACACAAACCTGCGCCTGCAACAATTGTATCCTTAAAATGAAGCTCCGGTGAATCTTCCTTGTCAAGAGAGACAGCGATACCGCCTTGTGCTAAAACTGAGTTGCTTATATCTATAGTCTCTTTTGTCACAATAACAACATCATACTCCTCAGGTATCTCAAGGGCAGTATAAACCCCCGCAATACCACTGCCTATAATAACAACATCGTGGTATTCTTTCTCTATATCATTTGAACTGAAATTCACCAAATACCTTAGCTCATCCAATCTTAATCAACCCTTCACAAATATTAAATAGTTTTAAATAAGTAATACTTAATAATAATTTAAATATCAACTTAATTCAAGCATCCTATCAAGAGCATTTTTAGCTCTTATTCTTATATTTTCATCAATATTGATTTCATATTTCATTTCATTCAGTGAATTGTATACGCTTTGAAGTGATGTTTTCTTCATATTAGGACATAACAACCCTTGGGACATTAAATAGAACGTTTTATTAGGATTTTGTTTTTTAAGCTTAAATAATACACCCATTTCTGTTCCGATTATAAATTTTTCGTGCTTTGATTCGGTAGCGTAATCTATAATTTGTTTTGTACTTCCTGCAAAGTCCGCCATCTCCACTATCTCAGGCTTGCATTCAGGATGGACAAGTAAAATACTATCTTTATAAAGTTCTTTTATTTTAATTACATCCTCAGCTTTTATTTTGTGATGAGTTATGCAAAAACCGTTCCAAGGTATAATATTCTTCTCAGGAACCTGCTTTGCAACAAAATTAGCCAAATTTTGATCCGGAGCAAATATAATATCTTTCTCTTTAATTTTTTTAACAATATTAACAGCATTTGAAGATGTACAGCAAACATCACATTCAGCCTTAACCTCAGCAGAGGAGTTTATATAACATACCACTACAGCACCCGGATGCTTCTTTTTCATTTCAATTAAACCTTCCGCCGTAACCATGTCTGCCATCGGGCATCCGGCATCAATTTCCGGAAGAAGCACTGTCTTTTCCGGACTTAGTATCTTTGCACTTTCAGCCATAAAGTGTACTCCACAGAATACTATTGTATCTGCCTCAGCAGATGCACAGTATTTGCTCAGAGCAAAGGAATCACCTACAACATCTGCAATCTCCTGCACTTCATCAACCTGATAATTATGTGCCACAATAACAGCGTTTCGTTTTTTCTTTAAATCAATTATTTTTTCCATTAATTCATTATTATCCATTTATTGTCCCTACCTTAAAATCTTTTATAATAAAATCCCATAGAGATTTTTAAACCAAACAAATTACTTCACAAAGCTATTTCACAAAGCTGACTCTAAAGTCTTAACTTTTGTAAAATGTGTGAAGTAAAACTCTAAAAGAAAATCCTTCTTACAGTAACCAAAAGTTTATATAGTGATTATTTTAATACTTTAATGGTTTTTTGTAAAGGAACAATTATATATAATATGGATAAATATGAATTTAGTTAAATTAAATCCGGATCTAATACTTTAAATAAAGAATTATATATTAACATTTAGCTTTTGCTTTCTTACCGCTTATAAAACTAAAAAATCTATACCCGGCCGGACTTATGGCAAATATAGCCAACAGAAATGTAAAGCATGCTGCAATAATATAAATCTTTGATGAATTGGGAATCTTTCCGATTATAGTAAGAATTGAAACTGAGAAAATTGCAATAAACCACATTATACTATATATAATTGATAAATTTCTAAATCTTCTTATTTCTTTCTCATTTGTTATAGGTCTATTTGGCGAATCAGAAGGTGCCCACTTAAGTATCCCTGTAAAAGCTGCTAAAAATGTCAATAAAACGAAAACAAGTATACTTGTACTGCTCCAATAATTAAATGTATATTTTGACAACAAACCTATTAATATAAAGAAAGACATAGATGTTAGTATGCATCTCCAGTAATTATCAAGATGACTTCCTCCAATTATCATTCTCACTGATCCAAACATCAGCACAATAAATAATGTAGGTATCAATATTCCTAACAAATAAGAAACAGATACAATAATTATACCTTTTAAGATCGCTCCAAAAACAACCGTAAAACCGTAATAGTATACTCTTCTTTTTTCATGATCTTCGTTTAGTTGTTTCATTAATAAATTGGCACAACTATAGGCTAAAACGCTTATTAATTTCATTTTTACTCCCCCTCATGAATAGAGTATTATCGGCTTACTTTATTTAATTTTCATAATTTATTATACTATTTTATTCATAAGGTTTCCATAAATAATTTCGCAGTATTTTATTCATTTTTTATTGTAATACTATTAATTTTACATTAAATGCAAACAGAGCCTTATGCTGCATGCACAAGGCTCTGATATAAATCTGGCGACTACCTATTTTACCGAGA